>JALYHX010000858.1 GCA_030776305.1 Myxococcota bacterium | reverse complement strand
CCGCTGACGGTTCCGCCGCCGCCCCCCACGGCAAGCGAGACCGCCACGCCGCCGCGACGCGTCGTGTCCCTCCCGCTTCCGGGACGCGGTGTCACGCCGAGGCCCACCGAGCGTGCGATGACGCTCCATTTGCAGCCAACCATGGGTCTGAAGCTCTCGATCGACGGCGAGACTGCACGCGACGTGAGCTCTGGCGAGGTCCTGCGCCTGGACAGCAAAGCGCATGCGCTCACATTCTCGTGCGAGGTCTGCACACCTGTGCAATTGCCTCTCGCCGCCGGTGACAAGGACGACACGTTGCAGGCAAGCGTGCCGATCAAGGCCGCGACGCTCATCGTGAAGGGTGATCCGGACAAGACGTACCAGATCGTCGAAATTCCCGAGCTCGCCGTCCGCGAGGGGTCCAACACCGTGGCGCTCAAGAGCATGTTCAAGTGGATCACGGTGCGTCAAATGGAAACGGACGTGCGTCGTCGCGTACGCCTCGAGGCCGGAAACGACGTTCCTGTGTCGTTCTAGGAGGAGCGGTCGGGGCTTTTTCCCGACAGGATCTTAGGGTCTTCAGCACGCGATCGGTCATCGCCGCGTACAAAACGGTTGCGGCGCGAGCTGCGGTCGTTGGATCGTTCCCTCGTGCGTTTGCGCTTTGCCACGGTGGCTGCCGCCATCCTCGTGCTCCTCTTGGCAACCGGCGCGGCCCATGCGGACCCCCTCGGCGATCTCGAGAAGGCCTACGGCGCCTACGCTGCGCACAAGTACGACGACGCCGAAGCGCGCCTTCGCGCGCTCCTCGACCCGAAGACCGGCACGCTCAAGGAACCTGACAGCGTCGCCGACGCTCGCATGTATCTCGGTGCGGTCCTCATCGCGAAGCGACAAAAGCAAGAGGCCAGCGAGGTCTTCGAGAGGCTCCTGAGAGAGAAGCCGGACTACGAGCCGGACAAGTTGCGCGTGCAGCTCGAAGCCGTCGACGCGTTCATCGACGTGCACACCCGTCTCCGAGCGGAGCTCGACAGAATTCAGGCAGAGAAGGTCCAGGGTGAACAGGCGGAGAAAGCGAAGGCCGAGGCATTGAGGCAAAAAGCGGCATTGCGGCTGGCGACTCTGGAGAGACTCGTGGGCGAGGAGCGCGTCGTGGAGCACAACTCGCGCTGGAAAGCCCTCTTGCCGCTTGGCGTCGGGCAATTCCAAAACGGGCTGAGCGACTGGGGGTGGGTATTTCTATCGGGCGAGACGTTGCTCGCGGTCAGCAGTGCCGTCGCAGCGGCGTTGTCCGTCTACGATCAAGTGCAGAGGAACGACGCGCAGACGATGCGCGGCGACGGGCTCGCCGCGGCGACCTACAATCAAAACGCGCAAGCCGCGGCGTGGGTGGCCGACGCGCTTGCCGGGGGATTCTTGCTCACGGCGATCATCGGTGCGGTGCACGCAGAGCTGACGTTCGTGCCAGAGACCGTGTCGGTGCGAAAACGGCCGTTGCCTCCTCTGTCGCTCGTGCCGCTGGTGGGTCCCGGAGAAGTGGGTCTGATGGGGCGCTTTTGAAGCGACTGGGCGCTACAGTTGGATTGCAGAGGCGAGCCTCAAAGGGCCTGCCGGACGAACAGATCCTCCAGGGTCTCTCGTTTTGGTGCGACGCTATCGAGTCGCGCGCCTTCGGCCAGGGCGCGCCGCACGACGTCGCGCACAGCCGCATCTCCCTCGACTTCCATGACGAGCAGGTCGCCAACGGCGCGCGTGATCCGCGCGATGGGAGCGAGCGCGCTGCGCAATGCTTCGCTTGCGCAGCCAATGGTCACTTCGCTTCGCCGTTTTCCCTCGGCGAGCAGATCCTGAAGTGTTCCAGCGACGACGACTTTCCCCTTCCGTAAAATGCACACCCGGTCGCAGAGCAACTCGACGTCGCTCAGGATGTGGCTCGAGAAAAAGACGGTTCGCCCGCGATGTTTCTCCTCGACGATCAGGTCGCGGACCTCCTTGCGTCCAACCGGGTCGAGACCGCTCATCGGTTCGTCGAGCACGAGCAATTCCGGATCGTGAACGAGGGCCGCTGCCAGCCCGACCCGCTGGAGCATCCCTTTGGAGAGGGCACGCACCGCGCGATCGATGGCGTATCCCACTCCGACGCGGCCTATGATCTGGACGACGCGTTCATGCAACGCGCCTCCGCGAAGACCCGAGAGCCGGCCGCACAGCGTCACGAACTCGCGCGGCGACAAGTAGGGATAGACATACGGGTTCTCAGGCAAGAATCCCACGCGTCGCATGATCTCGGTGCGCGGGGCCTTCACCCCGAGGATTTCCATTTCACCGGTCGTCGGAGCGACGAGACCCATGAGCATCTTGATGGTCGTCGTCTTGCCCGCTCCATTGGGCCCCAGAAAACCGAAGATTTCGCCCCGCCGCACTTCGAACGAGACGCCGCGCACGGCTTCGATGCGCTTGCGGGAGAACGGCTTGCGAAAGGTCTTGCGAAGCGCGTTGGCGCGGAGGACGACGTCGTTCATGTAGTCAGAGCTTCTCGCGACCGTTATGTGTGTATTCGTGCAGCTTGTATTGAATCTTGCGAGAGCTCACCCCGAGCACCGTTGCTGCTCTTGAGGTCGACCCGCCGCACGCCTCGAGCGTCGTGAGAATGGCATATCGTTCGAGATCCGCGATCGTCGAGCCAGGGATGACGGGGGGCCCGCCACGTTCGTCCGAGGGGACGACGCTCGGCGGCAGATGCTTCTTTTCGATGCGGGACCCGTCGCAAAGCACGACCGCGCGCTCCACGACATTCTCGAGCTCGCGCACGTTGCCGGGCCAGCGGTACTCGACGAGGGCCTGGAGCGCCTCGTCCGAGAACGTCTCGATCGATCGCCCATTTTCGGCGGCGTAGCGGCGCAAGAAGAAGCTCGCGAGCGTCGGGATGTCGGCGCGGCGCTCGCGCAGCGGTGGTAGCTCCACGGTGACGACATTGAGTCGATAGAATAGGTCGTCGCGAAAATGGCCTTTCTGGATTTCCGCGCCGAGGTCACGGTTGGTCGCCGCAATGACGCGCACGTCGACCTTGAGCGTCTCATTGCCACCCACCCGCTCGAACGTCCGCTCCTGGAGAAATCGCAGCAGCTTGACCTGGATGGCCGGAGAAACTTCCGCGATCTCGTCGAGGAACAGCGTCCCGCCATCGGCTTGCTTGAAGCGCCCCTCACGGCGGGACACGGCGCCGGTGAACGCTCCGCGCTCGTGGCCGAATAGCTCGCTCTCGAGCAGCGACTCGCTGAGTGCAGCGCAGTGCAAGCGGACAAAAGGGGCTTTCGCGCGGGGGCTGGCACCATGGATGGCATCGGCGATTAGCTCTTTGCCTGTTCCGCTCTCTCCGGTGATGAGCACGCCCGCCTTGCTCGGGCCGACCTGAGCGACGAGCTCGAGAACCTCCTGCATCTTCGCGTCGCTCGAGACGATGTGACTGACGGCGTTGCGCTCGCGCAGCCGGTCGCGCAGCCTTTGCGTCTCCTGCACCAGGCGCGCCTTCTCCATGGCTCTTTCGACCATGGCCCCGAGGGCATCCGGGTCGAGAGGCTTGAGCAGGTAGTTCTCCGCGCCCTTCTTCATCGCTTCGACGGCGCTCGAAATCGTCCCGAACGCCGTCATCACGACGAATACGGCGCCTGGCGCAGCACTGCGCGCTTTCTCCATGAACGCAATTCCGTCCAGGCCGGGCATTTTGAGGTCGGTGAGAATGACATCGGGAGTGAACTCCTCGAGTTTTCCAAGCGCCTTGAAACCATCTGCGGCCGTTTCCGTCGCGTAGCCCTCTTCGCGGAGAATCTCGCTGAGAGCCGCACGCGCGTTCGACTCGTCGTCGACGATGAGGATCCGACCGCGGTGAGATATCGCAGGCACGTGAAGGTCAAAGGTACGCGAAGGTTACAGCGTTGTAGAGAATCGTCGCGACTTGATGATAAAAGGCTCGGGTCTCAAAACCGCGTACGCACGCCGCTACCCAATGCATCGGGAGACAGTCCTCATGACTCGCGTCTCGCTTCACTCCTCAGTTCTATTCGCTGTCGCCGTCATTGCCGGTCTCTCGCTCGGCGGCCGCGACGCAGCTGCGCAGCCGCTGCCGGCCGCCGCTCCGCCGCCGGCGA
>JALYHX010000857.1 GCA_030776305.1 Myxococcota bacterium | reverse complement strand
GGCTGGTTGGTCGCGATCGCCAGCGCAAAGCCGGCGTCCTGCATCATCCGCATCCCATCGATGGCGTCGGGCAGAAAGCGAAGTTGGTCGGGATGGAACGCGACCGTGATCACTCCGGTCTCCTGGTCTCGAACGACGTCGATGATCGTGCCGTCGCGATCGAAGATCGCGATGGGCGTCACTTCACGCTCTCCCATTTCGTCGACGTGCGCTGCAGCGCCGGATGGCTGACCAGCAGATGCCACACGACCGCGCAAAACCCCTCGGTGTGCGGCGTGACGCGCTCGGTCGCCACCGTCGGGATGACGACGCACGCATCGGCCACCTGCTTCGTGAAACCGCCGTCGCGCCCGACCACACCGAACACTTTCGCGCCAACCTCACGCGCCAGCTCGAGCGATCGCACCAAGTTGACGCTCACGTTTTTTTCCTGATTCCCCCCGCCGACCGAAAAGACGAGCACCCCATCGCCGACGCGCAAGCGCGACACGCGCAGCCATTCGACGAAACACGTGTCCCACCCTTCGTCGTTCACGCGCGCAGTCAGCTCACTCACATTGTCGGTCGGCGCGTACGCCTCGAACCCGCAGATCTTGCGGAAGTCGTTGACCGCGTGTCCCGCATGCCCCGCGCTTCCGCCGACGCCGAGGATGAAGAGGCGCCCACCACCGGCCCTCACACCGGCCAGCCCCGATGCCAGCGCCTCGATACTCGTCACGTCGAGGTTGCGAATGAGCTCGACGCCCTCGTCCAGGTATTTCTTGGTGAAGCTCTCCATATCGTCGCGACCTCGCTTCAGGATCTGTGGAAGTTGGCCATGATGCGTGCGCCGTCGAAATCGAAACGGAAACGCAGCGGGCGCAAGCCTCGCGCGGAGAGCGCGTCGTGCACGCGCCGCCGCTCCGCGGCCCGAACGTAAAACATGAAGAAGCCACCGCCGCCCGCGCCCATGAGCTTGCCGCCGATGGCGCCCGCATTGCGCGCCATCTCGTAGTGCTCGTCGATCGTCGAGTCGGCCATGTTGGACGCGAGCTTGCGCTTGTTGGTCCAGTGCTCGTGAAGCATCTCGCCGTACGCGTCGATCTGGCCGGAGAGCAAGATCCGTTTCGTGTCGTATCCGAGTGCCTTGATTCGGTGCATGCGCGCGACGGCCGCGTCCCTGTTTTCGGCGATCGTCTTCGCCTGTTCGTTGAGGACCGTCGACGCCGAACGCTCCACGCCCGAGTAGTAGATGACCAGATTCGACTCGAGCTCGTCGAGCACCTCCTCGCGCAATGGAAGTCGCTCGACGTCCACGGATCCGTCCGTGTGGAACGTCATGGCGCTGATGCCACCGAATGCGGCGATGTATTGATCCTGCTTGCCGATGGGCTCCTTGAGAACATCGATTTCCAGGTGACATGCCTCCCGGGCGAGCTGCTCGGCGGGAACGAACTCTCGCTTGAACGCATGCAGCCCGTTGAGCAATGCGACCGTAAAGCTGCTCGACGAACCCAGGCCCGTGTTCGCCGGCACGTCCGCGAGACTATGAAGCTCGAGGCCGCTCTTGAGCCCGGCAGATTCGAGCGCGGCTCGAAAGATGCGGTGCTTGATCTGGTCCACCGAATCGACGATCTCGCTCTCGGAGTAGGCAAGGCGGATGGTGTTTTGGAACCGCCGTGCGACGCAGACGAAGACGAACTTGTCGACCGATGCGGCGACGACGAACCCCCCGTGCTCGTGGGCGTAGGCGGGAAGATCCGTCCCCCCACCGCCGAGGGAAAAGCGCACGGGCGCGCGTGAGACGATCATGGCACCTGATGCTCGGCTCTGGCTCGAAGGTTCCGCTCGAGCTCCGCCAGCCCCTCCGGCGAGCCGATCTCGAAGAACCTGTCACGAGCCCTACACGCCCGCAAGCGCTTCCGTTGAGCGAGCCCGCTTCCAATGTCGTCGAGCCCGTGAAACTCGCCCGCTGGTAGCGTCTCGATGACCTTGCGCCGCAGCGCCGTCGCACCATAGTCGATGTGGTCGAACGCGGGCTCGCGGGTTCCCTTTTCGTAACGGATGACCCACTCACCGTCCGTGACGACATTCGACGGATCCCATTTTCCGTCGTTCTTGTACACGGCCATCACGCCGTCGCAATCGTCGTGCGCGTCGAGGATACGCAGCGGCTCGGCATAATCGAACGGCAAATAGCTGTCGCCGTAAGTCACGAGGAAGCTCGGCGAAAGGAGATGCAACGCGGCGCGGAGGGCTCCAGCGGTACCCAACAGCTTGCCTCCCTCGTCCGACCACGCGACGCGCAGACCGTGGCGTTCCCCGCCACCCACATGCGCACGAATCTGCTCTCCGAGGTGCGCAATACACATGACGACATCGCGGATGCCTGACTCCGCCAGCCGCTCGAGCTGCCAGTCGACGAAAGGTCTGCCCGCGACCTCCAGCATCGACTTGGGCAACGTGAGCGTGCGTGGGCGCATGCGAGTCGCGAGGCCACCGGCGAGAACCACGGCTTGCACGTCCGGTTTCTTAGCATCGCGCGACTCTTTTTTGGTCGGGACAGAGTCGCTTGACACGTCCGCGCTCGGCGGTTACCTGACCTCTCCCGTCGGGCCATTAGCTCAATTGGTAGAGCAGCGGACTCTTAATCCGTTGGCTGATGGTTCGAGTCCATCATGGCCCACTGAGATCGCTGAAGATTTCCGCGGGGCCCTAAACGAATCGTCACGGTTCCTGACGATCGTGGCGCTAGTCCCGTTCCACCCAGAAGCGGCGTGGCGTCGCCCGCCAGTTCGCCTTGCGGGCATACCTGATCGAACGCAGTCGGGCCGTCAGTGCCAGGAGTCGGCGTTGTCGTAGAGCCCGCGGTCGTTCGGGCCGGGTCGCTCGCAGCTGCACACCTCACAGCCGTTCTTGTCGGTCGCGCAGACCCGCACCGAAGCGCCGCGGCAGACGAAGACGTCTCGCCCGCACGGGGGCGGCGCCGGCCGCGATGGGCCGGCCGCCTCGACGATCTGCAC
>JALYHX010000856.1 GCA_030776305.1 Myxococcota bacterium | reverse complement strand
ACTCTAAGGCGTCAGGATCTCCCTCGCTCGATCGACATCGCGCGGTTCGACCTGCACGCGCACGCCACCGGTCGCGTTGGTGAGAAAGGGCATCACGCCAACGATCTGTCCGTCGATAACGAATGCGCGGATCCCTTCCAACTCGAGTCGTGCCTTCGCGAGTTCCGCTTCCGCTACATCGGGAAACGACGCGACTGTCACCAAGTCGTCCATGCCCCTATCCGAGCACAAATCGCGCCGAGAGCCGAGCGCGAGAGCTGCAGCCGATGAAAATATCGAACGGGCCCGCGTCCTTTTCGTTGGTCGTTTCCGTCGGTCCTACTGCTCGACCGCGATGTCATCGACGTCAATGTTGAAATCACGTAGAGCGCCACTCCAATTGCTGACGCGGAACTCCCATGCGGTTGCGCGGTCGAAAGCGGCTCCGCTGCCGGCGGTCAGGTCCGCGAGGGGGATTACCACCTTGTGCCATTTCCCATCCGCAAAATCGCCCGCGTACTTCTGGATCGTGGCGTCGGCGCTGTTCTTCTTGCCCTTGCTGCAACCGAGTGACGCAGACAAGGCGCCCGGATCGGGGGCCGTCTCGGCGGACTTTCCCTCAACGCGAATCTGGAACGTCAAGTTCGTGTATGGGGTGAGGTCCGTTCCCGCCGTTTCGGGGTACCAACCGAACCAGTTCCAGCCCATGCCAATCCAGCCTGGACCCTCACCGTGAAACTTGATCCCAACGCTTCCGTCGACGCCGGCACCGCCCGCCTTCGTCACGGTCGCCTTGCAAGTTGGCTTCTTATCGCAGTCGGCCCAGCCTTGTCCTGCGCCGGCTTTGTCGCCATCCCAAATGACGAGTCGCCCCGAAGTTACGGCTGACGGCGGGGTTGTCCCGGCGTCCTTGCCTTCCGCCGACGGAGAGGCCGGTGGGGGTGCGGCTGCGATGGCACCGGGCGTGCTCGGGCAAGGCGGACAAAGGCATCCGCCTTCAGAGCATGCCAACGCCGCAACCAGTGCGCCCGAAGAAAACCGTTTCAGGCTTCTCAGCATGGCATTGGCTCTCGCAGAGACTCCCTTCGTGTACGGTTGGCCAATCATCACTGCGCCCGGTCGAAGAGTGCGCGGGAGGGTCGCCCGCAAGAACATGATTGTCAACGGGCTTGACACACACGAGGGCGGGCAAGCAGGCTCGTGAACACACAAGCCGCAGAGCGCCTGCCGCGGTGGCGAAGACTTCGAGCCTTGGCCTACGAAGGTGCGTTTGGCGCACACGACCACAATGTGCGAGAGATGACGCGCCGGGGCCGAGCGGTGCGAGTTTCACGGCCGGCGGGGGAACGAGGGAGGTCGTAACCTGGAGGGACACTTGAAACTACCAAGCAACGACAAAGTCCCAGAGCGCGCATCTGCCGAATCCCTCTCGAAGATCCGCGAGCTGCAAGCAGAGGTGCGTCAACTGCGCGAACGCGAGCTGCGGTCGCGCGCGCTGTTCGACCAGAGCGATCACTTCATGGGCCTAACCTCGCCCGACGGCGTCCTGCTGGAGGCGAATCGGCGCGCCCTCGATTTCATCGGCGCCAAGTTGAGCGACGTCGTCGGAATCGATTTCGTGCAGACTCCTTGGTGGACTCACGACCCCCGACTCCAAAAGAGATTGCGTGATGCACTCAGATCGGCGCGTGAGGGCCAATTGGTCCTGTTCGAAGCGCCACAGGTTGCCGCGGGAGGGCGCGTCCATGCCTTCGACTTCTCGGTGCGACCGCTGCTGGCGGCGGACGGTGTCGTGACTCATCTTGCGTACGAGGGGCGGGACGTGACCGACCGAAAGCTGGCCGAGGAGAAGCAACGGGCATCAAGCCGCATGCTCGAACTCGTGCTCGACACGATTCCCGTACGGGTCTTTTGGAAGGACGTGGACGGCCGCTACCTCGGGTGCAATGCACCGTTCGCTCAGGACGCGGGCGTCGAATCGCCCGAAGCTATCATTGGAAAGAGCGATCTCGCACTTTCTTGGCAAGTGGAGGCGGAGCTATATCGAGCCGACGATCGTGCCGTGATGAAGTCGGGCGTCCGGCGTGTAGCTTACGAAGAACCACAGACGCGCCCCGACGGGACCGGGCTTTGGCTGCGGACATCGAAGATCCCCTTGCGCGACAATCAGGGCCACGTCGTTGGGGTGCTCGGCGTTTACGAGGACATCACCGCGAGCAAACAAGCCGAGCAGCGGCGCCTCGATCTCGAAGTGCAGATGCAGCATGCGCAAAAGCTGGAAAGCCTCGGCGTTCTCGCCGGCGGCATTGCGCACGACTTCAACAACCTCCTCATGGCCGTGTTGGGAAATGTTGACCTGCTCCGCCCGCTCACAACCGAGCAGCAGGCGGTCGAACACTTGCAATCCCTCGACACAGCCGCGCGGCGCGCCCGAGATCTTTGCCGCCAACTGCTTGCTTACTCGGGGCGGGGTCGCTTCGTCGTCCAACTAGTCGACATCAACGAGGTCGCGCGTGAGATGCGGCAGCTCCTCGCTCTGTCGGTCAGCAAGAAAGCCACCCTTGAGCTCCTGCTCGACGATGCGCTTCCCTCCATCCAAGCCGATGCGACGCAAATACGTCAGGTCATGATGAACCTCGTTGCGAACGCCTCGGAGGCACTCGTCGACGGCGAAGGCACCATTCGCGTTCGAACTAGCCGCGCCACGTTCGGGCCGGGGATACTTCGGAGAGAAGGAACGTCGGAGCATCTCCCCGCAGGGACGTATGTTCTTTTGGAGGTCGAAGATACCGGCATCGGCATGGACGCGCGCACGCGTGCGCGAATCTTCGAGCCGTTTTTCACGACGAAGTTCACAGGACGAGGTCTTGGCCTGGCCGCAGTGGTCGGAATCGTCCAGGGGCACGGAGGCATCGTCCAGGTCGAGAGCGACGTTGGAAAAGGCTCTTGTTTCCGAGTCTTCTTGCCCTCAGACGGAAGACCCGTCGTCGAGCGGACGATCCCGCCCCCGGCACGTTGGCGAGGGCACGGAAGAGTGCTCTTCGTTGACGATGAACCGATGGTGCTTTCGGTGGTCGTGAAACTGATCGAACATCTGGGATTCGAAGTCGATACGGCCACCCACGGGCGCGGAGCATTGGAACTTTACAAGCCCGAAAAATACGTGTGCACAATCCTCGACGTGACCATGCCCCACCTTGGGGGGATCGAGACGATGCGCCGGATGCGCGAGCAGGATCCCAATGTCGCGGTGGTGCTCGCCAGCGGATACGACGCCGAAGACGTAATGGGCAGGATGGGCGACCTTCAAGCGGACGGCTTTCTCGAGAAGCCCTTCACTATGGAAATGCTGGAGAAAACGCTCCGCGAGGTCACCTCGGGGAAAAACGCTCAGAAGGCAAGACGCTGACGGTCAGAATCGGTCGAAATGGAACGTTGCCGGTGTCGTTCACATAGGTGCACGAACGCTCGGCAGTACTGGCCGCTCCACTCGTGGGAAAGTCGGTCTATTTACGCAAACGAACGTACCGGCGGGCGACTACTTAACGAACATCACGTTTTGGATGCTGATGTTGACGGGATATGGCGTGCTCCCCGTGCAAGCCCAGGGCAGCGCCCATTCAATCCCGGTCAGATGAGCGGGATCGCTGGGTGACGACGGCACTCGCCCAACCAGGTCCGTCCAGTGGACCGTTATGGTCGTCGGCGTGCTTGGCAGCGCGAACGAATACGACGCAGGCGTGCACATGCTCGCCGTGCACGTGCCTACACTTCCTGCGGTCGTCGTCGGCATGATGTCGCCCGCTTCGATCACTTTGAATTGGATGAGCGGGGCACTCACCGCCGCGTCCGAACCACCCCCCTCGCCTACGCCGGCATCTGTGACACCCGCATCCGCGCTTCCAGTGGTCCCCGAGATGGTGAACTGCACGCCGGCATACGCGGAGGCGTCGACGCACAAATTGGGCGAACTTTGTATGTACATCCCGGCGCCAGTAAATCCGGCGACGGTACCCGACAGGACCCAGCTTTTGTTTGAGGGCATGACCGTCGCCAGGAACGAATTCTGACTCAGGGGCACTACGCAGTTATTTCCAGCATCATTGGGCGTCTGGTCCGCTCCGGCCAACCCTGGCCCTGCCACTGCCGGCGGGCCGGATGGGTAAAAATAGGTGCCGCCAAAATAGCCAGGATAGGCGCCAAAGCACGCATTGTACGGATCCATTCCCCCGTCCATCCCGGTACAGCGTCTCGAGAAGTCGGAGATGAGCAATGCTCCGCCATCGGGCGACTGCGGAACCGCGGCACTGCACGTCGGGGCGGTTAGCGGGCCGCCGTCTCCGCCGCTGCTTCCCGCTTCCGTGATGCTGGCGTCGGTGCCGCCACTGCTGCCGCCGCTCCCCCCGCCACTTCCGCTCCCTCCGCTGCTGCTGCTTCCGCTCCCCCCGCTGCTGCCGCCGCTGCTTGCGATCCCGCCGCTGCTTCCACTTCCACCACTGCTTCCGCCGCCGGCCTCGCTCGGGGGGTTGACCGCGGTGGTGGTACACCCTCCGCCGCCGAGGCCCGCACTAAGGATCAACGCAATGATTGAAGCCGGCACCTTTCCAAATCGATCGATCGCTTTCATGAGGCACACTCCCAAGAAGTCATGGTCCGGTCTCTGGCCGCCCTGCGTCTTGCATCGATCCATAAAAACCAAGGTTTGCGATCCACAATTCGAGCCGCGCCTCTTTCGGCACGACTACGACGAATTGGAAAAAACTGGAAGGGTCGAAGCCAGTCGGGATCCGATTCGGCCGCGGAGCCTGCGTGAAAGCGCTGAACGGAATCGTGTAGAACTGCCAGCGGTCGCTGGTGACAAGCGGATACGAAAAGGCGTTGCCACATGCGTCCGCGGGAAGCACGTAGGCGCCGACGCTGCTTCCCATGAGAGAAGAGCTGTTGACGCCACTGTTCATGGAAGCACTTCCGGGACCGGCAATGTTTTGACCTGAGTCCGGGGCAATATACAAGGTGCAAACGCTGCCGTATCCCCCCGCATAGGAGGTCTTGTCGTTGATTGCCAAGGTCACGGTCTTGGTCGTATCTTCGGGGCCGATGGCTTCCGTGCGAAGGTCGACAGTGCGCGCCCAAAACCTGATGCCGTCGAAGGCCCCTGCATCGATCGAACAATTTTCAGCCGCTCCGTCTGGCCCCGTGCATCCCGACTGCAAGTTATTTCCAAAACTGTAGGTCCCGAATCCGGACCCGTAGTCCTGAAAGCCATGCGACTGAAGCAGCATCGCGGTCCTCGTCCCGCAAGGACCCCCGTCCTCGATCGGCCATGTCCATCGCAGGCCGCCCTCGGGCCAGGTGGGGCCACCGTCCAATCCTGTGATGACCGCCCCAGGGGTTGGATCGCCGTAGCTGTACCAGCCGGGCGTCGTCCCAGGCATTGACCAAGTGTCGTAGTTCTCGACGACCCACTCGCGGTATTGGCCTTCGACCCTGCAGTCTGTCGGTGCCGGCTCCTGAAGCTGACGCGAGCCCCCACACCCTGCGGCCATCGAGAGAAGCGCCACGAAGACCGACGGAGGAGTGCACGACCTGACCATCGCTTGCATCACCACCAGAACGTCCCCGTCAAGGAAAGCACGTGCAAGTCCGGATTGTAGTTCGGGTCGATGACTGGCGGAAACCCCCGTCTCACGTACACGAATGCGCCATCCGAGAAGTACGAATACTGCAAAGCGAACTCATCGCGCGACATCCAACCCGTGTGAAAAAGAAGGCGGGAAGACAAGATCGAGAGCGCCTGAGCGCTGTCGTTGGTGTTGAGGCGTACGTGGTCGAAGCGTTCGGAGATGCCCATCCACGGCAAGAAGTCGTACGTGGCCTCGATCCCCCCTTTCAATTTGAGCACGCCATCGAATGCAGGATCGTAGCTGCTGACCGCCGTTCCGACCCCGAACAGGCTGACGAGCACGTCCGGGCTCCTGCCGGTGTAGGCGCCGCCGAACAGAAGCCGAGCCACGCTCACGTCGTATTGCGCGCCGAACGTCGTCAGTCCTCCGTTGCCGTTGCTGTGCTGACCAAGGTATTCGCTGACGAGATCGGGGCCGCCCTGGGCATTGAGGATTTCGAGGGCCCCGGAAACCGGGCCCGCGTTGATGGCTTGTGTGTGGGCGACACCGAAAAAGGCGTGCCCGAACCTGCCACTCACGTGCGCGTCTGCGCCGACGACGGTGATTCGCCCGTCGGGAATGACTCCGGACGGCCGCTGGTCGTCTTGGGTCCAGGCCGTCAAATAGTGCAACCCGATCTGCACGAGCTTGGCGTAGGAAACGCCGGCGTGCATATGGTTGACGAAAGTGGCTCCAACGTTGGGGTTCGCAAAGTCGTTCCACCCGGCAGGAACGATGCCCTGGGTCGGACTTCCAACCTGCCCACCGAATCCTTGCTCGATGACAAAGACGAGCTTGCCGAACGGATAAGCGGCCTGGATCGTCTCGCCCACGGTGTTGACCCGGGCGATGAGCGGGGTGCCGTAACGGCCCGTATCGTACGCGCCCATCGCGCCATAGCGGCTCGTGAGCGCGCCGACGTTAATTTCGAACGGGATCTCCAGCCACTTCGAGAGATTGACCGTGAGAAAGGCATCGTAAACGCCGAGCTGTCGTGTGGGATCGTAGAACCCCGCGGCGTCCGAGAACGTCGTCGCCGCCAGCACGGTCGTGGCCGATATCGTCGAGTTCCCGTAGGTCAGGTTCAACTGCGCCCACGGATTCGGAATGACCCCCGTGTACTCGAACCCTCTTCGGTACTGCGGAATCACGGGTGGCGCGTGAAGGACGGTGCCACTCTGGCCAGATCCTGGATTTGGGCGGTCGTGGAGTCCGAGCTCCATCGGCAGGAGAAAGTAGCCATGGAAGTCGAGCACGAACTCTTTCGACTCGGCGGGATGAATGCCGAACGGGAGAGATGGAGCCGCGCTGGGGGCAAGCGGCTCCCCAGGTGACAGCCCAAGGCGAGGAACCGCGCCGGTCGAGCCCGATTCTTGCGCACTCGCTGCCGCCGAACTCGCTAGCCCTGCGAGTATCAAAGGGACTTGCAGGCCGCGTATCATGACGCCCACCTTCCTGGGTTCGATCTGACTCGAGTGGGGATAGAGAGCATCATCGGTCATTCCAAGATTAGAACTGCACATAGGCGCCGAGGGTGACGGCATCCGTGTCGAGAGGCATCGCCGAGTTGTTGTCGACGAGAGAGCTATAAAAGCGGCGGCTGTAAATGATCTGGATGCTGTCCGTGCTGGACCAGTCGGAGTGGAACCGGATGCCTGGGTTCAGGCTGTACACGGCCCAGCGCCCGCCCGCGACGGGGTTCACCAGGATCGTCCGCGGCGCCACAGGCACGAGCTCGTAGCGCGGGGTAGCGCGGTTCTCGCCATACGCTTGAAACGTTGCGCTGAGCCACGGGAGGAAACGATATTCCGTGTCGACGCCGAGTAGATAACCACCGCTGTCCTTGAAGGATGGGTCGTCCGTGGCCAAGGTCCAATAGAGCGTCGCGGCGACCCCGATGCGCAGATCGGCACCGCGGCCGTCGAAGCTCCGTGGGTACCAGAGTATCCGCGCGAGGCTCGTATCGTATTCCGCGCTGATCGCAGCGACCTTCCCATTGCCCGAGCTATTCAACCCGAGAAACTTGCCGATCATTTCTCGCGCGCCCTGAGTCCAGTCGATGCCCCACCAGATTCCGTCGCCGACCGAAGCTGCGTGGTCGAAGTTCCAGAGTCCCGCGGTTACGCCGAGCTGACCATATGGGTCTTCGACCCATCGCGCCTCGGCGAGAAAAGTATCCATGCGTCCATCGTGCGGCGGCTGATTCAAGAAAGTTCGTAGATAAGTGCGATCGTCGGTTCCGTAGGCGCTCGCATAGTGAAATTTCAGCGTATACTGGTTTTTATATACGAAGCCTGCGTGGGCATGATGAACGAAGGTCGATACCCCGGTCTCGATCCAGTTGTTGTAGTCGCCACGGGCGAAGTTCTCGGGCACGCCAGGAACCGCCAAGACGCCGTGAGCGAACGACAAGCGCAAATCTGGTGTCAAGTCGTAGTCGGCATTCGTGGTCTCTCCGAAGCCGCGCACCGCGAGAAGCGGGCCGAAGATCCCCCAGCCCCATTGGCCAGGGCCGCCGTATGTTTCGACAAAACCTCCGAGGCGCCATAGCAAATGCAATCCGCCAATTGGCTCTGGCGTCACGGCAACGTAGGCTTGACCAAATGCAGGCCCGTTCTGTGGGTTGTAATAGCCCTGGTATTGCGGCGGAGTGAATCGAGCGTAATACAGCACGTAGGCAGTCACGACCGAATTGCCGTACTGCAGATTGAGGGTCGCCCCTGCGCCTGGCCAGAAGGGCAATCGGCCTTGACTGAGGATCGGCACATGAAGCGGCGTCCCCCGGTAC
>JALYHX010000855.1 GCA_030776305.1 Myxococcota bacterium | reverse complement strand
CAAGAGGGCGAGGAGGGCCATGATGCCACCTTCGCCTCGATTGTCGGCGCGCATCACGAACGTGACGTACTTGACCGAGACCGCCAGAACGAGCGCCCAAAGAATCAGCGAGACGATGCCGAAAATGTCCCGTGGGTCGACGGAACGACCAGGGCTGGCGCTGACAGCGACCTGCAGTGTGTAGAGAGGGCTCGTGCCGATGTCGCCGAAAACGACACCCGCGGCACCGAGCGCGGCTGCCAGGAGCGCCCCGACCGACGTGCGGGACGCTCGATGAGCGTTGGCGCGTACAACCGGGGCGCTCGAATCGGTAGGGGCTGGCAAAGGCGTTCGTGGTGTCTCGTCGAAAAGCGACGACGATAGCCCGGCTTGCGGTTCGGTTCGTCGGGCGCCCGGCGCGTGGGTCGCGCCGGGCCCCACCTCTCAAGGTTTCGGGAGCTCTTTGTCGGGTGTCGGCCTGGCGCCCGGCGGAACTGGCTTCGTGACCGGAGGCGCTGCGGTCGTCCCGCCACCAGGTGTCTTCACGAGCTCCTTGACCGTGGGTTCCTGGTCTTCGATGTGAAATTCGACGCGACGGTTGATCGCGCGATTCGCATCGCTGTCGTTCGGAACCATCGGGTGCTCTTTGCCCATGCCCTCCGCGCTGAGACGGCTCTTCTGGACGCCATGGTCCGTCAACCAGCGAACGACCGCTTGTGCGCGCTGTTGCGAGAGCTTCTTGTTGTATTCGGAGGAGCCGACGTTGTCCGTGTGGCCCTCGACCCGCACGTATTTGACCTCGGAATGATCGTTCATCACCTTGGCCACTTCGGTTAGCAGCGAATCGCTTTCTGGTTTAATGATTGCCTTGTTGTAATCGAACTTCGGCTGCTCCAGGATCTGGATCTGAGAATTCTTGATGAACACGCGGGGGCAGCCACTGGTCTTCGGATCATCGCTCTTGGGACCGGGAATGTCTGGACACGCGTCGATTTCGTTGGGGATGCCGTCCTTGTCGCGATCGGGATCGGGCGGGCAACCGTTGGTCTTCGGGTCATCCGTCCGGATCCCTGGGACATCCGGGCAGGCGTCTTCGATGTCGATGATCGTGTCATGATCGCGGTCGGAGGGGCACCCGTTCGTCTTCGGATCGTTCGTCCGCACACCCTTGACATCGGGGCATGCGTCTTCGCTGTCCGGGATGCCGTCACCATCGCGATCCGATGCTGGCGGAGGACATCCGTTGGTCTTGGGATCGTTGGTGCGCACACCCGGGACGTCGGGGCACGCGTCCTGATCGTCGGGAATGCCGTCACCGTCGCGATCGCTGGTTGCGAGAGGGCAACCATTGGTCTTTGGGTCATCGGTCCGTACCCCAGGAACGTCGGGGCAGGCATCTTCGTCGTCGGGGATCCCGTCGTTGTCGCGATCGGGCTTTTGGTAGCCGGGCGCCCACTCGATACCGAGCAAACCCCGATATACGGGCGCGCCGTACCCTTTGACGAGGAATGTCCCGAAACCCGCGTTGACCCTCACCTGGTCACCTGCGTTCAAATGCAAACCGAGGAGGATCTCGATGGGTGAAGCGCGTTCCTCGAACGCGTGATCGTTCGAAACGACGGTTTGCCCGAAAACCTCGGGGCCGATAAGCAATTTCTTCTCGAGCGCACGAACGCCGACGGCGCCGCCAAACTGAAACGTGCTACCGATTCGGGTATCGATGTAGTCGACATTGAGGTCGCGCCACTGATAGCCGGCACGCAGCGCGTATGCGACCACTCCAACGTCGCCAGCCATGAGAAGGTGGGGCGCAAAACGTCCGGCTCCGTCTCCCGTGTAGGAATCCTGCTGGCCGATCGGCGCAAACACCGAGGCACCCACGGCGAGTGTGAACGGCTCTCCGTATTCTCCCAGCAGTCGGATATCCGCACTGATTCGGAGGTCGCCGACACTTTGTTCGTGTACCGGCGGAGGGTACGTGACGCCATTGACGAAGGCTGTGTGGCCGAACCCGTGGACGACGATCGGCAGGCTCAGACCGATTCGGAAGCGGTTCAAGAATACGAAGCTGGCGCCGCTGTGGATGATCGCCTGGTCGCGGACGACCGATGCCGCCACCGTCCCGTCGCTGTTGTAAGCGCCTATGATGCCTCGGTAGCCGTAGTCGCCCAAGGCGCCGACGGCGAACCGAAATGGGCCGCGGAGATCGAGCGACTCGTTGGCGAACCAGTCGCTCCCGCGTTCGGAAGGCTCGAAGTTGTTCGACGCATAACCGGGTTGGACCGATTGCGCACGTGCAGCGGGTGCGACTGTCACCAGTGCGGCAAAGCCGAGTGTTGCGACGAAACGGCGCCTCATGTTCGAATCTCCAGGGAAGGGATTGTGGGAAAACTGCCGGCGTTTGCAATAGTCGCGCCCTACCGGAGTGGAGTCAACTATTCAGAGTCGTCGCGGATTGTCAGTTATGCAAACTCAAGACGCGAAGGCTTGTTTGCATTTTGCCAGCAGATCGCACGGCCCGGACAGCGGTCCCGACAGTAACAACGCATTGGCGAGTCGTCGAGCCACACCGACCGCGTCGCGCGCCCTCACCGGATCAGGCTCAAACGCATCTCGTTGGTCGATTCGAACCCCAGGGCCGCATAGACCGATCGGCCGGTCGGTGACGCATGGAGCAATGCATGCGTACAGCCGACCGACGTCAGATACTCCGTCGCCGCGCGCGACAGCAGCCGCGCGATCCCACGGCGCCTGTGCCCTGGCTAGACATAGACACCCCATAGATAGCCGTAACAACGCTGCGCAGGGTGGAGGACGTCCGGATAAAGTCCGGCGAAGAGCTGGCAGACCGCCGATGCCACGATATGTTTGCCGTCGAGCTCGGCGACGAACGCGCGACATTCCAGGCTGCGACGAGCGGCTGCCATGAACGCGAGGACGCGCGGCTCCCAATCGGCGAGGATTTGCTCCGGGTTCACGCCGTTGTCCAGCCACATTCGGTAGAAGTGACGGGCGATCAGCGTATCTTCTTCCGGGCGGCTCTCTCGAACGCACGTCGAAATCATGCGGCTCGCATTCTCTAGGCCTTCGTTCGCATGCCAATGTCCCAGTTGGCTCCTCATGCTGCGCGCCAAGAAACTCGGGCGCGCCTAGGATGGGCGCTTGTGCGGCGCATGCTCGAAAGACTCCGACTGCACGGAGCGACTGAACGGCCGCTGCGCCGTCGGCCGTTTCGCCACGGTTTGCTCGTACGATGACTGTCTCGCCGATTCAGATTGCCGTGGCGGCGCGCCTTGCGATTGCCGTGAGTCGGGCTCGAGCCCCGCACCGAACATTTGTCTCGCGGCAAGCAATTGCCGCATCGATTCGGACTGCGGCCCCTGTGGAACGTGCTCGCCGAGCGTCGTGAACAACCTCTGCTCGTGCCTGAGCACGGCTCTGTGGGATCATCCTCGCTGACCAACTTCGCCAGGCCGGGCTTGCAT
>JALYHX010000854.1 GCA_030776305.1 Myxococcota bacterium | reverse complement strand
GGCAGCAGCGGCTCGGGCGGCAGCGGTGGTTCGTCGGGCAGCGGCGGCTCGAGCGGTGGCGGCGACGGCGGTCCGGCCAGGGGGTTTCCCTCTGGCTGGCTCTACACGAGCGCAAGCAAGATCTATGTGTCCAATGGGACCTCGGGCACAGTCTGGATGGGCCGCGGGGTCAATATGGATGACATTTACTTGTGCGGATACAACAGCACGCTCTCGATGACGAACGCAGAGTCGACCCTCACGACCATCGTGTCCGGGCTCATGGCGTGGAAGCCCACCTTCGTTCGCATTTCGCTCTCGATGAGCAGCAACCCGACCGTGAGCAGCTGGCTGTCGAACGCCGCTCAGTACAAGACGCCGATGACCAACGTCATCAACGCCATTGGGGCCAACCCGAATGTCTACGTCTTGGTGACCCTGCGGAGCGACGCCTCGATGGTCGAGACCGACAAGGGCAACGAGGCGACTTACATACCGCAAGCGGGAACCGACGCCACGTACGTTGCCCTCGTGGACTCGTTTGCCAACGCAAACTTCGTGATGTTCGGGTTATGCAACGAGCCGGGGACCATCACCCCCGCGAATCTCGTTCCCGTCATGAGCCATGCCGTTTCCGTCATCCGCGCCGAGGAAGACCGACTCAAAGTGCCGCACCACATCGTTTCGGTCCAAGGGACGGTGTGGACGAGCAACATAGGCTTCTACAGCACGACCCCGCTGCCTTACGACAACGTCGTCTACGAGGTCCACGGCTATCCGCCGGCCGTCATCTCGTACACATATTCCAACATCCCGGTCATCCTCGGCGAGTACGGGAGCTTGACGAACACCAATGCGTTTTACGCAGGCGTCGAGGCCAAGCAGATCCCGAATCTCGCCTGGGACTTCGAACCGTACAGCAACTGCGCACCGGACCTGCTCAACGTCACCACCAGCGCAATCAACCTGACTTCCACGAACTGGGGAATGACGGTCCGCAGCTACCTGACATCGCACTAGGAGCCATCGGTGTTTTTCGCCGATCCCGGCGCGATGCCGCCGCCCGGGAATCGTCACCGCACGAAACGTCGGTCGTTCGCAGTAGCAGTACGCTCCCACCATGTTACAGTCCTCGGTATGGCAGTCACTCAGAAGGTCAGCGTGGCAATGGGACGGGACGAGCTCCGGTTGGCCAAGACCGCCGCCAGAGAGGAGGGCGTCAGCCTTTCGGCGTATGTGACACACGCGGTGCGCGACCGGCTCGAAGAACGGCTCCGTACGGAAGCGGCTTGCGAAGTGCTCGCGACCTTCTCGCCGGCAGAGCATGCGACGATCGAGGAACAACGCGAGCTCGTGGCCCTGTGGACCCGGACGCGCGCGCCGATCGTTCGTCTGACGAATCGGACCGGCAAGGCCCTTCGTCGGCGCAAGGCGTGATGCTGGGCCTGACGTTCGACACGGGCGCTCTCATTGCGCTCGAGCGTCGTCATCTCGCGATGCGCAAGGTCTACGAGGTGGCCATCTTGAACGGCTTTCTCATGACCGTTCCGACGGTGGTGGTCGCTGAATGGTGGCGAACGGGGCTCCGCGAAAAGGAGCGCGCCACGCTGCTCCGCTCGATGCACGTAGAACCACTCTCCGAGCTGGTGGCGAGAATAGCCGGCGCCGCCGTAGGCATGGTGCGGGGCGCGGGCACGATCGACGCTATCGTCATGGCGTCGGCAGCATTCCGACAAAACACGGTGTACACGTCTGACCTGACCGATCTGATGGCATTGCAGATTGGTGTCCCGGGTTTCGGCCGCGTGCAAGTGCTTCAGGCCTGAGTCGAGCGCCGCCCCAGCCGCATCGATTGGCCGCTTGCGAATCAAACGCGAGGTCCGGGGCGCAAGGCCCGAATCAAGTGCACCGCGAACTGGACCTCATGCCGCAGCCGGGTAGAGCTCCCCCGGAAAGGCGTCGCGCGACGTATGAAGGTCGGTGTACGCGATCAGCTTGGGGAACGTCGCGAGCAGGTCGGCGCCGAGAAGTGCCGCGCGCTGCACGGCGGACAGGCATTGGAGGGCAGCGACGAAGGCGAGGGCCACGCTCTCCTTGAGGGCAAAGGGGGCATGCGGGTCGTCGGGCTCGACCCTTGCGAGCCAAGAATTGGGCATCGGTTCGAGCCAAACCGGCTCGTCGATGCGCGCAAACGGGGGTCCGGCATCCTCCGACGATGGCGAGGCGTCGGAGGCGAGCAGGCGGC
>JALYHX010000853.1 GCA_030776305.1 Myxococcota bacterium | reverse complement strand
CTACGTAGGTGATGACGTGACACTCGTCTCCCCGCTCGGTGACCTGGGTCCGATGGGAGTCATGCCCAAGACGCGCAAATATCGGGTGGCGGCGATCTTCTACAGCGGCATGTACGAATACGACGCGACGCACGTCTACACGACGCTGATCGAAGCGCAGAGCTACTTCGCGATGCCCGGAAAAATTACGGCGATCGACGTGCGGGTGGACGACGCAGAAAACGCCGACCGGATGACGCCGGCCGTTGCCACAGGCCTCGGCCGCGACGATCTGCGTGTTCGCGACTGGCGTGAAATGAACAAGAACCTTTTCAGCGCGCTCAAACTCGAGAGAATCGCCACGTTTCTCATCTTGTCGATCGAGATCATCGTCGCGAGCTTTTGCATCATATGCACGCTGCTCCTCATGATGACGGAGAAGGCCAAGGAGATCGCAATCCTGAAAGCGCTCGGCGCGACGGACGGTACCATCTTGCGCACGTTCATCAGCGAAGGAGTCATCATCGGCGGCATCGGGACGCTTCTAGGCGTCTCGACCGGCGTCGCTCTCTGCACGGGACTCGCGTGGTTTGGCCTGCGGCTCGATCCAGATGTGTATTACATCGATCGGTTGCCCATCAACGTCAGCGCGTGGGACTATGCAGCCGTGACGTTTGCGGCGCTGACGATTTGCACAATCGCGACGATCTTCCCGGCCAAGCAGGCGGCGCAGCTCAGGCCCGTCGACGGGCTGCGTTACGAGTGAGGGCGTGCTACTCAGACCATCGTGCCGAATGCGCTCGTCGTTGTCGCGAACGTACAGAAGTCCTTTCGCCACATGGACCGCACGCTGGAAGTTCTGCGTGGCATCGACCTCGAAATCGGCGACGGCGAGATGCTCGGAATCGTGGGTCCGTCCGGCGCGGGTAAGTCAACGTTGCTTCATTGCGTCGGAACCCTGGACCTTCCGACCAAAGGGTCGATTCGCATCGCGGGCGAAGAAGTGACGACGCTGGCGGGGTGGCGACTCGCCGAGCTTCGCAATCGCACGATCGGGTTCGTCTTTCAGTTTCACCACCTCCTGCCTGAATTCAACGCGCTCGAGAATGTGATGATGCCGGGACTCGTCCAGGGAAAGTCCAAACGGGACCTCGAGCCGAGGGCGCGGGCCTTGATCGAGGAAGTGGGCCTCGCGGAGCGGATCCTCCACCGGCCAGGTGAACTCTCGGGCGGCGAGCAGCAACGCGTCGCGTTTGCGCGCGCGCTCATGCTCGAACCCAAGCTCCTTCTGGCTGATGAGCCGACAGGAAATCTGGACTCGGAAACGAGCGTTCAGATCCACGATCTGATCTTCGGTATCAACAAGCAACGCGGCACGACGATTGTGGTGGTCACGCACAACCCCGCTCTCGCGGCGAGCATGCCTCGCGTGGTGACGCTTCGCGATGGACGTGTCGAGAAGGACGAGCGACGTGACCCTGCAGCGATGCGCGACCTCGAGCGCGGAATCGAGCCGGGCACCGTCCGGGCGTCGGCCGCCGGCTGAATCTGGGTCACCAGCGGACGATCACCCCCGGAGGAGTGAGGTGTACGTCGCACTGGTCGATCGCGAGCTGTACGGCTAGCGCGTCGGACCCATGTTCGGTGGTGGCCGTGACGTGCACGCGTGGCACGATCTGCTCCGGGCGCAGCGCACGGATGACCTCGGGAGGACAAGCCAGGCGTACGTCGACCTCCGCCGGCTGCGCCTTCGCATTGGCATGACCAATCACGGCCACGGGCACCTTGGTGAAAGGACGCTCGACCACCTCACGCCCGATCTCGACCGACGCCGATACGCTCGAGGCATCGAAGGTCACCCGTCCCGGTGGCCGATCGACGGCAAGCTGTCTCGCGTACTTGCCCTCGGTGAGCCCGGTGACATCGAATGCGTCGGCGCGTGCACGCTGCATCACGAGCACCTCGCTCTTTGGACCGCGAGCGCGCACGACGTGAGGATCGCTCTGTGGCGCGGCCTTAACGACGAACCCCATGGCCGGTGTTCCTACGACACCCACTTCCACCGGGACGTCCCGCACGATGAGGTCTTCCCATGCCAGGTCGAGCTCCGGCGGGTCGATCTGTTCTACTTTCAGCCCCGGCGGCAAGGGAATCATTGCCGGCTTGAAGGTGACTCGCGTTTCGTTTCCGCCGTGCAGATCGAGCTGCACGTTCGCGATGTCGTCGGCGTGCAGGTCGTCCAGGGCGGACTTCGTCCCGCGCACGGTCACGCGAATTTGCGCCGGAATCGGCGTCATCAGCACGCGGTTCGATGTACCCGCTGGCGTCAGAGCGACGACACTGAAAAGAAGCGAGCGCTGCGCCTCCTGCGACCCGTGCGCAAGCGAATACAGCACGAGCGCGAACGCGAGCGAGAGAGCCTTGAGGTTCAAGTTCTCGAGGAACAGCGAACGGACTTGTTGAATCGCCGTCGGCATCCCTCAATCCTCACGCCGGTTCGGGATCACCACGACGCCGGGCGCAGGCTGGGGTGTCTCGATGGGCTTCGCCGGCGTCATGGGCCGCGTGTGCAGTGGGGACGGCTCCTTGGCGTCGATCTTCGGTCCACCCCCTTCGCCCCGTGCCTGCAGCGGAGAGACGATGTGCAACCCCGTGCCCTCGCGAGGAGCCGGAGCAGGAGGCGGTGCGATGCTGGCGCGCTTTCCTTCCCCGGAGCCGGCAGGCGGCGGCGTTATCCTGAAGCTCCCAGTCCCTGTTTGCATCACCGCACCCGACCGCAACTGAGCCGGTTTGGCCGCACGCTTGCGCCCTCGCTGCCCGAACAGACCGAGGAGCGCCTGGCGCAGCGATGTGCCATCGAGATTGGTCACGATGTTGCCATTGAAGCAAAAGCTGATGCTGCCTCGCTCTTCGCTCACCACGACGACCACCGCGTCGGTCTCCTCGGTGATACCGAGCGCGGCGCGATGGCGGGACCCGAGCGATTTGTCGAGCATCTTCGTATCGGGCATCGGGAAAAAGACGCCCGCCTTCGCCACGCGCAGGTTGCGAATGACGACCGCGCCGTCGTGCAACTTGTTCAAGCTCTCGGGGAGAAAGAGGCTGACGAGCAGCTCGCGCTGCACTGCGGCATCGAGAGCAGTTCCCTGCCCGACGACGAACTCGTCGAGGTTTGCGTCTTGTTCGAACGCGATCAGCGCGCCGATGCGGTGGCGCGCGAGCTCCGTGGCCGCGGCGACGACTTCGTCGATGGCCTTCGACTCCTGCTGACGCGCTAGACCGCCGAAGAATGCGCGAGCGCCGACACGCATGAGTCCACGACGAATGTCGTTCTGGAAGACGACGACGACGATGAGGATGGCGGATGAGAGGAGGGCATTGAGCAAGTTGAACAGGGTGACGAGGCCCACCCACTTCGACACCACGTAGACGAGACAGATGACGCCCAGCCCGGTTCCCATCTGCATCGCGCGCGTCCCGCGCAGCACGAGGAGGGCGCGGTAGACTACATACGTCACGACGAGGATATCCGCGATGTCCGTCAAGAGAGCGGCCAGCGGTCGAGCTGCAAACAGATGAAGGAATCCCTCGAGGAGTTCGAGCATGGCTCACCCGCCTCCCGGTGGGGGACCAGACCCTAGGGGCGCCCCGACGGGTACTGCAACGGACGGCGGCCCGGCGAAACACCCGTCGAGACGGCGCACGAGGTCCACCGCCTGGCGGGTGGCACGCACGTCGTGGACGCGCAGAATGGAGGCGCCGGCGCGCGTGGCATGGAGCGCGGCGGCGATCGATGCCCCGAGACGCTCGGCCGGCGCTGCATCGGTGTCCACGCTCGTCAGAAACGACTTGCGGCTCGCCCCGACCGCGACGGGCACGTCGAGCGAGCGCACGATCTCGCCAATGCGAGCAAGGAGCTCCGAGCTCTGGCGAGCGTTCTTTGCGAAACCGAGCCCGGGGTCCATGACGAGCGCCTCATGAGGAACGCCGAACTGCATCGCGCGTCCGGCCGCCGCGGCCCATTCGGCCAGGACGTCGCGCACGACGTCATCGTATCCGTCGTCGGGATACCGGCTGAAGCCGCTCATCTGACTCTGCGTGCCACGCGCGTGCATGAGGACGAGCGCCGCCCCGCGTCGCGCGACCACCCTCGCGAGGCCATCGTCGCGCAGGCAGGACACGTCGTTGACCGCGCATGCCCCCGCGTCGAGACAAACGTCGGCGACCTCTGCGCTCGCGGTGTCAATCGAGACGCACACACCGCGCGACACCGCATGGCGCAAGGTTTCGATCACGCGTTCGACCTGCTCCTGCCCGGGGACGGGCGCGGCGCCCGGCCGGGTCGACTCTCCTCCGATGTCGACGATGTCTGCTCCGTGCGCCAAGAGCTCGTCGATGCGCGCGCGCGCCGCCTGCGGCTCGAGATAGTGCCCTCCGTCGCTGAAGGAGTCAGGTGTGATGTTGCAGACACCCATCAGCGCGACGCCTCGCGCGGCCCGCGCACGGTCCACGACACGCCTGAAGGCTTCTCGCCGCGATGACACAGGTTTCCCAATTCCTCTAATCCATTTGGCTAGCAACGTGACCCCGCCCGGGCAACGACGAATCGCGGTCCCGGACTCAAAAACCTGTTATTTGGGGCCTCAGTCGCAAATTTTTCGAACGTCCGAGGAAGCCAATGCGCGAGCAGTCGTTCATGAAGAGCCTCTTCTTTGGGGTCATCGACGAGGGGCTCATCTTCCCCTGGCCCGAGCCGAATGCCCAAGAACTCGACACCGTGCGAGCGCTGCTCGACAGCGTGCGCCGCTTCTTCGACCGCGAAGTGGACTCGGCGAAGATCGACCACGAGCAGCATATTCCCGGTGAGGTGATGCGGGGTTTAAAGGATCTCGGCCTGTTCGGGATGCTCGTCCCACAGAGCCACGGAGGGGGGGGACTGACGAGCACGGGCTACGCGCGCGTCATGCAAGAGGTCGCGGGGCTGGACTCGAGCATTGCCGTGACCTTGGGTGCCCATCAATCGATCGGAATGAAGGGTCTCCTGCTCTTTGGGTCGCCCGAGCTCAAGGATCGCTACCTGCCACGCCTGGCGACGGGAGAACTGGTCGCCGCCTTCGCGCTGACGGAGCCCGGGGCAGGCAGCGACGCGGCCGCAATCCAGACCCGGGCGGAGCTCCAAGGCGACGCCTACGTCCTGAACGGCTCCAAGATTTGGATCACGAATGGTGGCTTTGCAGACCTGTTCACCGTATTTGCTCGCACATCGGCGGCGGACGATGGCGTGAAGCCGAAGATCACCGCATTCCTGGTCGAGCGCGGTTGGGGGGTGACGAGCGGCCCGAACGAGCACAAGCTCGGCATCCGCGGGAGCTCCACGACCGAGGTTTTTTTCGAAAACGTCCGCGTTCCACTGGGAAGCGTGCTCGGCGAACCGGGACGGGGCTTCCGCGTGGCGATGCAGGTGCTCAACAGCGGCCGCCTGGGTTTGGCAAGCGGGTGCGTCGGCTTGTGCAAGCGACTGCTCAAGCTGGCCGTGGAACGGTGTCGCGATCGGCGCGCCTTCGGGCGGCCTATCGGCGAATTCGGACTGATCAAAGA
>JALYHX010000852.1 GCA_030776305.1 Myxococcota bacterium | reverse complement strand
GAATACTACGGTGACTACGGTATTTTGAGGCCGGCCGACGACGCCAGCGCGCCAGTATCGGCGAAAAACACCGGTGGCTCGAGGAGGCGCGTGAGCTCGCCCTCGACATCGGCACGGACCAGCGCGTCGAAGCCGCCGATCGCGCGCGACGCGATGAAGACGACGGGCAGGTCGTCAGGTTCGCACTTCGCCTCGCGCACGACGAAGTCGACGGTAGCCTCGTCGCCGGCGACATCGAGCCGCTTCCACGTGATTCCCCTCGCCGCCAGGAGCTCCTCGATGCGGACGAGCTCGCGAACGTTCCGGTCTTTCTCGAAGTACACGAGGACCGGGGCCGACTCTTTGGCGGTCGCCGCGGTGGGGGGCGCGGCGGCGCGCAGCTCGGCGAGATGTGCACGCGCACGGTCACGGCTCTCCAGCTCGGCCCTCGGAGCGAACGGGTAGCCGAACGTCGCGTTGAGACGCCGTGCGAGGTCCTTGGGAACTCGAATGGGCAAGAGAGAATCGCCGCGCGGGCTCGTGATGACGCGGTAGATGACGTCGCGCACGCTGTGGATCATGCGTACGAGTTCGCCCAAGACGGTGACAGGCGTCAAGTGGCCCATTCATGGGTGCAACGCCGCCCGCCGCTCTTTCGCGAACTCCGCAACGGTGCAAGAAGCCCCACGGAGGGGGCGAGAAAGGCAACGTCGACGGTTCCCGCTTTGGGCATGCTAATGGCCACCCGTGATTCCCGGCCGCTCTCCCAATGTCGTCGTCGCTACCCATGGCCACTGTTTCGACGGACTGTGCTCCGCCGTCATGTTCACGCGCCTGTACCGCCATCGATTCCCACACGACGGCGCGTCGTTCACGTACCACGGCGCGGGCTACGGCCCAGGTCAGAACGGTGTCGAACCCAGGGTGCTGACGGGCGACGTCAACGCCATCCTCGACTTTCGGTTCAGCGCGATCGCAGGGCTGACGTGGTACTTCGACCACCACATCAGCGCCTTCGTGACACCCGAAGACCGCACCTTTTACGAACGTCGGGTCGCGGAGGACGAGGAACACGGGGAGCGCCGGATGTTCCACGATGGCACGTACAGCAGCGCGACCAAACTCATCGCAGACCTTGGGCGCGATCGGTTTGGACTCGATCCGGATCCGACAGAGGAGCTTGTTCGCTGGGCGGACATGATCGACAGCGCCGCATTTCCTGACGCGAAAATGGCCGTCGATCGAAAAGAGCCCGAGCTCCAATTGATGACCGTCGTCGAGCACCTGGGCGATGGCGCTTTCCTGTCGAAGATGGTGCCGCGTTTGCTCGAACGTCCGCTCGCCGAAGTCGCTCGACTGCCCGACGTCGCGCAGGCATACGAGCCGCTCGGGCGAGCCCATGAGAGCTTCGTGAAACTCGTCGAGCAGCGCGCCCAATCGATCGCAGACGTCGTGCTCGTCGACGTGACCGATCAGCTCATCGATGTCGCGGGAAAGTTCGTGACCTACGCGCTCTACCCCAAGAGCACGTATTCGGTCTTGCTGAGCCGTTCGAAGAGCAAATGCAAGATCAGCATTGGCTACAATCCATGGTCACCCAACCCGCGCCGACACAACATCGCCGCGATCTGTGAGCGTTACGGCGGCGGTGGACATCTTGTCGTCGGTGCGATCTCGCTGCCCGCCGACAAGCTCACCGAGGCGAAGGCGCTGGCGCGGTCGATCGCACAAGAGCTTACGGCGTGAGTTTTTGGCAATCGGATCCGCCGCTGGTGGTCGGGCACCGGGGCGGGCGAGGGGACGGCTGGCCCCTCGAGAATTCCGTCGCGGCGTTCGAACGGGCGCGTCGGGAGGGCGCAGGGGCGGTCGAGCTCGATACGCGAGCTTGCGACGGTGGACACCTCGTCGTCTTCCATGACGAGACGCTGTCGCGAGCGACAGACGGGCAGGACGGCCGCCGCGTCCGGGACGTGCGTATCGACGAGTTGCGAGCGAAGGGAATTCCGCTCCTCGAGGAGGCTCTGTCGTGGGCGCGGTCGAACCGTGTCGCCGTCAACGTGGAGATCAAGCACCATGCGGCCGATCGCATTGCCGTGGCGCGCGGGACGGTGAGAGCGATACGCGCGACGGGGGCTGACGTTCTGCTGTCGTCTTTCGATCCCATTCTCCTCACGATGGCGGCATGTCTGGCCCCGACGCTACCTCGCGCCATGCTCGTGCATTCGGGTCAACCAATGTGGGCGGACATACTTCAGCGAGCGGCGAGGCCACCCCTCGTGCACTTTCTGCATCTCGAGCGCGCGCAAGTCCAAGCGGGTGGCTCCGTCGCTCGGACGATCGGCGTGTACTTGCGCCGAGGTTCGCGTGTCGGGGTGTGGACGATCAACGAGCCGCAAGAGGCCATCGATCTCGTTCGTCGGGGCGTTGCATCGATTATCACGGACGCTCCGGGTGCCATCGTGGAGGCGCTCGCGCTCATTCGCACGTGACTCGCTCGACATGCATTCCAGGCATGACCGGCTGCGCGAAGATGCCTTCAGGGAGGGGCGGATTCCATAGAAGCTCTTGGTACTGGAAACGCACGTCGGAGCCTTCCGGCTCGGGCACCTCCACGTGGATTTTGCGTGGGATCTCGGCATCGCAGACGGGGCCACTCGGCGGCAAAGGAGGAGCGAGTCCGTCCGGGTCTTCTCGGCGCCCGGCCATCGAAGCGGAGGTGTGGTCGCTGAATTGCGCGTGGTAAAGGACGTAGTTCTGTTGCTGCACGAGCACGTCGAGTACCCGCATGCGCTGCTCGTCCCATGGCTTGCGCCAGTCTTCCGGGCGTGGCGCCAGGTGGATTTCTTCCCGAGCGTCGCGCGTGCTGGCAATCGCAAGAACCCAATAGCCGTCCGAGCTCCAGGCAATCGTCGTCCCCTGCGGCGTGTGGCGCAGCACGGGCGCCTCGCCGCGGAGGAGGTCGACGAGGACGTGCCCCGGAACGGGTACGGTGGTCAGTCGCGCGATGTTGCAGCCGCTCGCCGGGCCGACGTAGAAGCGCTTTTCGCGAAGATCGGCCAATGCAAACCCCGAGTCGCCGGTCGTCAACGTGGCGAGAGCGACGCCGAAAGCACTGACCAGGTCCATCCGTAGGCGCGCCGGGCGTTCAGCGAAGAGCATCAAATCCCCGCGCACCCGGCCGTGCTCGCCGAAATGGTCGATCTTGGCGCTTGCTTGGATGGCGTTGCCGCATGCGAACGTGGCGTGCATCCGCGCCAGAGCGGCATCGGCCGTGGGTGGCGAGGAGGGCGGTGGGGCGATGCGTGCGCACGCGCTGCAAGCGAAAAGCACGAGCGCGACGGCCACTGCGCCGATCAACCCGCGCCTGAGGGCTTCCGCGATGCCTCGTTGGATCACTGCGAGGGCGTCGGGATGAATTCCGAGCGCCAGCGCGTCTCCGCGCGCAGCCCACCGTGCGTCGGCGGCATCATCGCCGGCGACCGGCGTGGTTGCGGGGTCGAGCGGTACGAGAAGATGCTCGTGAATCGTGTACTCGAACCCCTCGCGCGCGATACCGACGGCGCCGAGTGAACACACGACGCGTGCGATGATGGAGGTTTCCTCGAAAACCTCACGAACCGCCGCCCTGTCGAGCGATTCGCCACTCTCCACGCGACCGCCCGGAAGCGTCCACGCCCCTGCCATCGGAGGGTGTGCGCGGCGCACCAGCAGCACCCGCCCCGCCCGATCCACGACGACGGCGCCCACGGACGGCACTGGCTCGGCTTGCGGTCGACGGGGCACGAGACGATTCTACTACGTGATGTTGGGCCTCGCGCTCGTCGTGCCGCTCGAGGATGACTGGCGCGATGCACTCGACGCGGTCGCGCGGCGGCGAAGATGGCCGACGAGCCACGACGTCGCCGAGCTCGCCGATCGGGTGATCGCTCTGTCGGCCGCCTACAACGACCCGTCGGTAGCACGCGCCGCCATGAGAGACGCGGGAGCCGCGAGGCTTGGCTTTTCATTTGCGCGCGATGTGCCGAAGGG
>JALYHX010000851.1 GCA_030776305.1 Myxococcota bacterium | reverse complement strand
CCACGTTGTCGGGCGCGAGCGCGTGCATCCCCTCGAATTGCGCCAAGCCGGATTGAGTCGCCGCGCGCGCGAGCTCGTAGTCCCCGATCGTGTCGAAGGCCGCCGATGCGCGGCGCGTCGACTCGATTTCGCCGGCGATCAGGATCTGGTTGATGCAGCCAGAGAGGCCGAAAGAAAACAGCATCAACGACATGAACGAGACAAGACGCGCGAGCATGGCGGGCGGCAGATTCGTATGGGAGGGCGCAGGAGGTCAAGGAGACGAGCGGCGTCGAAATTCGAGGCGCTCGGCATGTGGCCGGCGACACGATGTCATCGCGCCGTCGTCGCCATGGCAGGCAGCCTCTGGCCGCTCTCGAGCACACCCGCGAAGAGGTCCCCCATTCGCTCGACGCGGTCGAGAACGACGCGCAACGTGAACCGCGTGGGATCGAGGCTCGTCGTCACTTCGTCCCACGCAATCGGGGTCGACACGACGGCGCCGTCCCGGGCGCGGATCGTGTACGGACTGACGATCGTCCGGCCTTCTCCGTTCTGGCCGAAATCGACATAAAGTTTCCCGTGGCGTTTGTCCTTCTTGCGCTCGACGGTCGCGATCTTCGGGAGAACTTTCGCGACGGCGCGGGCGACTTGCTCGGCGAACCCCGTTGCCTCGTCGTGCGTGGGCCCAGGAGCGATGGGCACGACGACGTGGAGACCGCGCTTGCCGCTCGTCTTGACGAGGCTCACGAGCTTCAACGCCTCGAGCAGCGTGCGCACGGCACCGGCCACCTCGATGAGATGCTCCCATGGACCATCGCCGGGATCGAGATCGAGCACGACGTAGTCGGGGCGCGCGAGCGCTTGGTCGATCGCGGCGCGCGTCGTCGCCGACGGCGGGACGTGGCAGCACCACTGGTGGATCGTGAGGGCGGCGAGGTTCGCGAGCCACTGGAGCGTCTCGAGGTTGTCCGCCACGATCCGCTTCTTGTTCTCGTGGCGCGGTCCGACGTCGACCCGTCGCACGAAATCCGGGGTCTTGTCCGGAGCGTTCTGCTGGTACCACTCCTCGCCGTCGATCCCATCGGGGTAGCGCTGCAAGGTGAGCGGACGCCCCGCCAGATGCGGAAGAACGACCGGCCAGATGGCCGTGTAATAGTCCCAAATGTCGCGCTTCGTGATGCCGTCCCGGGGGAAGAGAACCTTGTCGGGGTTGGCGAGTTTGGCGGCACCGACGTGGCGCGTCGGCTGCGCAACGGCAGCGCCGGACAGGTGGCGGTCCTCGTCGGCTTCGCGCAGACACTCGAGCGGCGTCTTGTCCTCTCGCAACCCGACGTAGACGGGCTTGCGCATCGAATGGTCGCGCGTCCATTCGGTGAACGTGCACTCGCAAACCAGCGTCGGGCGCACCCAGTGCGCGCCCCCGATCTTCGGGGCTCCCTCGAGCTCGGGCGTCTTCGTGGCGTCACCGAGGAGGCGCTTGGCGAGTGAACGGCGCATGCGCGCGTCGAATCCCGTACCCACGCGACCCGCAAAGACGAGCTTTCCGCTCTCGACGACACCGAGGAGCAGCGCTCCGATTTCATCGGTCGTACCCGACATCGGGATCCAGCCGGCGATGGCGCAGTCCTGCCGTCGATCGAAGCGGAGCTTGAGCCACTGCATCGACCGCCCACCGACATAAGGAGATGCCCTCTTCTTCGCGACGAGTCCCTCGAGACCCGCCTTCTTCGCGGCGTCGAGCAAGTCGACGACGTCGCCGTCGACGGCGCGCGAATACGACAGCGGCGCCCCCCGCCCCTCGAGGAGCTTTTCGAGCAACTCGCGGCGCGCCTCGATCGGCTCCCGGCGCAGATCTCGGCCATCGAGCCAAAGCAAATCGAACGCCGCATAGCCGATGCGCGCGTGCCCCGTGCTTCCGGCGAGCCATTCTTGAAGCGCTCCGAACGACGGCCGTCCGGAATCGTCCACGGCGCACGCTTCGCCATCGACGACGCACTCGCGCGCGGCGAGCTTCGCCACCGCGTCGGCAATGGGGCGAAAACGATCGGTCCAGTCATGCGCCCGGCGCGTGTAAAGGCGCGCGTCACTGCCCGCTTTGCACGCGAACAGCCGGTACCCATCGTATTTCACCTCGAAGAGCCACTCGAGCGGATTGGCGAGCGTCGTCACCGCCGTCGCGAGCGCGGGCTCCCCCACGGCGTCGAGCAGGGCGCGGGCGCTGCCTCCGTGCTCCGAAGCACCGACGCGCTGGGGTCCGCGCGTCGCGATTCGCCCGCTCACGACCGACGCCGGGCGATCTCCGACGACGTCGAAGGCGGGGTTGGCATGCGCGTCCTTGGCTTTGAACATGAGCCACTGCGCTTTGCCGGGCCCGCCCGCGCCGTCGTCCGCCTCGCGGTTTCCCCCACGTTCCGTACGCACGAGATGCCAATCCCCGACGAGCTTCTCACCGAAGAGGCGCACGTGGAGGTGGCCCTTGTCGAGCATGGCGCGCTGCTGTTCGGGAGGGACCGTCTCGTACGTGCCGCGGTCCCAGATGAGGACGTCACCCGCGCCGTATTCACCGTCCGGAATGCGCCCTTCGAAGGCGTTGTACTCCATCGGATGATCTTCCGTTTGAACCGCCAAACGGCGGACGGTCGGGTCGTAACTCGGCCCCTTGGGGACCGCCCAGCTGACCATTGCGCCGTCCACTTCGAGCCGGACGTCGTAATGCAAGCGCCGCGCATCGTGTTTTTGGACGACGAATGCGCTGCGACCCGTCGTCGCGACAGCCGTTTTCTTTCCCCGGGGCGCATGGGCTTGCGACGATATGTCCTCGGCGGGCGTCGGTTGCGGTTCAGGCGTCGACCCAAAGCGCCGCTTGGCGCGATACGTGTCCAGGCGATCGCTGCCCTTCTGTGCAGTATCCGACTTGCGCGTTTTGCTTTTCGTCGTATTCGCCATCAATCACGCTGATGCGCGGGGGCAGGAGACACTCCGATGCGATCGTTCTGGTCCGGTGAGATTGCCTTCGGCCTCGTCACCATTCCGGCCAAGCTCTATACGGCAACCAAAGACCTCACGCCCCAGTTCCATCAACTCCACAAGGAGTGTGGGACCCGGATCGCCCTGGTGCGGCGCTGCTCCAAGTGCAATCGGGATCTTGCGTGGGAAGAGATTGGCAAAGGCTACGAGGTGGCCAAGGGGGAATACGCTCTCTTCACCAAAGAAGAGCTGGCGAAGCTCGACGGCGACGACACGGGTGGAACGATTGAAATCGTCGAATTCGTCGATCCGCTCGAAGTCGACCTCGCGTACGTCGAAAAGAGCTACTGGGTCGGTCCGGGAGGCAAGAACGCGCGCGGGTACGATTTGCTTCGCGCGGTGCTCGAGGAGACCAAGAAGGTGGCGGTCGCCAAGGTGCGACTCCGGACGCGGACGCGTCTTGCCCTCCTGCGACCGCGCGATCGTCTCTTCTCGCTCGACATGATGCGCTTCGCCGAAGAGCTGGTCCCCGCCGACGAGCTTGCGCCGGCGACGCAAAAAGAGCCAACTCCGCGCGAGAAACAGCTCGCAGAGCACCTCATCGAGGAGCTGTCCGGCCCGTTCGATCCGAGCAAGCATCCGGACGAATACAGGAACGCGGTCCTCGCGGCGGTCGAGGAGAAGGTCGAGGCGGGAGAGGTCGCGCGCGACGCCGCCGCCGAGACCGGGCCGCCCGCGGCAGGCGGTGCCTCGACCGGGGCGCAGGTCATCGACCTCGTGGAGCTTCTGTCCCGTTCGATCAAGGCGGCGGGCAAGCCCGGACCGGCGAAGGCGAAAGACACGGAGTCGGTTGAGGCCGAGAAACACGAAAAGGCAAAAGGCGGGACGAAGAAGAAGCGGGCGGCGAGCTAGCGGCTTTCGTCGCCCGCGGATGGGGACCGTCGGCACGATGATCGATTCTCCGCCGCCAACCAAGCGAGGATTGCCGCCAACCAATGCAAGGTTGCCGCCAACCAAGCGAGAATTGCCGCCAGCCAACGCAAGATAGGCGGCGACTCGGGGATGATTGGCGGCAACCCGGCGGTGGTCGCCGCCAATTCACCCACGGTTGGCGGCTTCTTGTGGACACGCGGCGCAAATCCGGCGACAGTTGGCGGTAACCTTCGAGCGATCCCGCCAAATCCGCGTGAATTGCCGCCAAATGCGGCCGACCTGGCGGCGTGCTGCGTGAGGAGTTCTCATCGTGTCCGCCCCTTCCCGCCCCATCGGCACTGACCTGCCCGTCCTCATGGTGGACGCCCGCCGGGCGCTGCACCTCACCCAAGCATCCC
>JALYHX010000850.1 GCA_030776305.1 Myxococcota bacterium | reverse complement strand
CTCATCACTTCGCAAGAGCATGCCTTCTCGCCGCTCGCCCACGCGTGCCCTTCGCAAGAGCATGCCTTCTCGCCGCTCGCCCACGCGTGCCCTTCGCAAGGGCATGCCTTCTCGCCGCTCAATCACGCGTGCGCTTCGCAAGGGCATGGGTTCTCGCCACTCGATCCCGCGTGCCCTTCGCAAGTGCATGGGTTCTCGCCACTCGATCCCGCGTGCCCTTTGCAAGCGGTCCAGAACAGGACATCGCTTACAGTTTGGGACTGTCAGAATTTTCGTGTAAGCGGCCGAAGAGGCTCGTGTACAGGATGCGTCGCACCTCGATGGGGGCGCATACGGCCCTTCTTTGCCTTGCGCCGGGCGACTCGCTTTACGCTTTTCGCCCGAGCATGTCTCTCGCTGCCAACCGTCTCCTACAGAGTGATTCCTGGCCCCTCTGCATTCCGGAGCCGCTTACGCGAGATAGCGGCGGCCATGCGCCGTGCACAGTGCTCGCCACGTTGCCTCGGTCAGGGGACGAGTCGATATGCGCCGCATTCGGGCTCACCCCGCCGGATGTCGGGATGCTTCGCTTGTTTCGCACACGAAAGGAAGCAGAATGGCGTGCGCGGGGGGATGCCGACGCGGGTATCCCGAATCCACAAGACTTGCCCGTATGCCTCGTTCCTCAGCTTGTCGGCGCCGACCTCGGCGCAGACGGGTCGTGTGCAGATTCACCCAAAGCGGGGTGGTGCATTGCCAGCGGCGGATGTCCCCGGGAGCTGGTGTTCTCGGGATCCGCATCGCCGGGCGGCGACTTGGCCGGGGCAACGATCACCCTCATGTGCTCCGAGGGGTGCTGACCAAATGCACCTCGCCCGCCATCCAGTTCGCGATTGTTCCGTCGTCGCGCCGCACCATGAGCCGTCCCTCGTCATCGATACCGGCTGCAACCCCCTCGCCGGCTTCGCTGCGCACGCGTAGCCCTCGAAGCGCATCCGCCGCCTCGAGCCGCGCGCGTACGACCCTAAGACCGCGCGACGCAACGACGTGAAGATCCGCGTCCAGTGCCGTGAGCGCGTCCGCGAGGATGTGCGAGCGGTCCGGCGGGATGGAGCCATCGCCGGCCAAGGCATGTAGTCACTCGCTCGCCGCGGTCTGCGAGCACGGGGCTGGTCCTCGAACCCTAGCGACGAAAGACGAGCAGCATCGCCTGCTTACGAAATGCCACTTGCTAGGGTTCGAATCCCTCTCTCGGCCGCCCTTGCTCAGTGCACGCAACGGACCGAATTGGCGTACGTGACGTCGATGCTGATCGGATGGCCCACGTCGAAGTTCACGCCCCACGCATAGGGCTGTCTCGAAAAGCCGGCGAACGGCGTGGAAGACCAAAGGTTGTCTGCACCCGCCGCCGGAAAGGCTTCGCAGTCGATTGCCGGCGAAGTCGACTTGGCCACGTCGACAATCGTCATGAGCTCTTTCACGGTGGGTAGGCGCCATCCGCCATTGCCATTCACGCCCAGATTGGCGCAATAGGTCCTCGCGTCGGCCCAGGTATACGGTGCGGATGGCACCGCCTGCTGCCAAGTGAGCTTGGTTCTCGTGTCGTAAGCGGTTCCGTTGATCACGGTGTACCGCGCCGGGGTCAATACCATAGACGAGTTGGGCGCAGGCCCCCTCGCGCACCGTACGAAGTTGGACGCAACTACGCTGTCACCGCCGGTGTCGCCGGCCGCGAAGCAAATTTCCCATGCAGTGGAGGGCGTTCGCGCAAATGGGGTAGAGGACCAGACCTCGCTGGTCCCGCCCGCAAATGCGGCCATGTCCAAGGCTGGAACGTTCTTCGAGTAGTCGACAATCGAGATGAGTTCGATCGTCGTCGGCAACCGCCAATCGGCGTACCCGGCCAACGTCAGGCCCATGCAATATGCCTTCGCATCGGCCCAGGTGTACGAGAGTGAGGGCGCCGTCTGTTGCCACATCAAACCAGTCACGGCGTCCGTGACCGTGCCGTCGCCGTGGACCGTGTAGCTTTCAAGGTTCGGCGCCCCGGCAGCGAAGTCGACCGCCGAGTTCGGCATCGGCCACCCGGCCCAGTCCTCACCGACGCAGCCTCCGGCTGAACACACCGATGACAAGGCGGAATCACTCCCGTCGGCCGCCGAGGTCGGACATGAGGCGCTCGCTTGTTGTGCATCGGCGTTGGCGTCGCCGCCGGAGTCCTCAGGGGTGATCGTGGGGGCAGGATGGGCTGAATTGGTAACACCCACCGGCGGAACCACCGCAGCACCACAGGTAACCCGGTTGCGGCGTATTGCCGCAGCTCTGTTGGCAATCCAAATCTGTGGTGCACACGGTGCACGCGCCGACGTCGCCAGCGGCGTCTTGGCCCCGCGCGCCAATCACCGCGTCAGGCCCACCGTCGACGCTGCGGGCCGAGCTTGGCGAAGCACAATGTTCGACGGCCACGGTGGCGACGCATGCGCCGAGCACGGAAGTAATGAACCGACGCATCGTGCTCTATTGCCCCTCTTCGCCTTCGCGGTCGTTTGGGCGCCCCCACCGAATGAGCGCCGCTGCCGTGTGTGCATCGATCATCGCGCCTTCTCGAGGAAATGGAGCTGGCGAGGTTGGCGCCAGGGCGTCCATCGTCCAGCGGTGAAGCGGCTCGAGAGCAAGCGGAGACGTCGCGCGCACGTCCGCGACGCAAGTCGGATCCAGTGACAGATCGCACATCCGCGTTTCACGTTGTCGCGAGCCGACGAGCACGAATGGGCCCCAGCGAACGGCGAACCGTCCCGCGTGGGTTGCCGCAAGCGGACGCTCGGCCGGCACGAGCCCCCCCTGGGCGACTCTGGCAAGATTGACGCCCCCGAATGCGGGAGGAGGTACCAGCCCCAGCGCGCCGACCATGGTGCGCGCCAGATCCTCTGGACTCGTCGGCGCATCCGCGCGGCGTCCGGACAGGGCGTCGGCATGGGGCCAGCGCACGACGAGCGGTGTGGCCAGAAAAGGCTCATCGAGCGTGTCCGAGTCGACGAACGGCACCGGTGGATTCTCGCTTGCGCCGACGTCTCCCGTCACGATGACCGCCGTATCGTCGTCACGCCCGGCCGCGCGCACCGCGGAGAGCAAGCGACCGAGGCCCTCATCGTGCGTGTCGATCGCGCGGTCGTAAAGAGCCCATGCCCGTACGCGGTCTTCTTCTTTGAAATGTCCCGGGCGTCCGTGCGCCTTCGTGAGCGCCTCAGCCGCACGATGGGGTTCCAGAATTCCGAAATAGCCTGCCGGGGGCATGACCTTGAGCTCGTCGGGCGTCGCGTCCCAAGGCGGGTGTCCTCCCCTGGCGTGCACGAGGAGAATGAATCGCTCTCGTTTGTGCGCCTCGATCCAAGCGCTTGCGTCGTCGAAGACGCTGGTCGCGAGAACTTCCTCGAGGGGGTCGTGCGCGACGAAGGTCCCCCATCCGCGCTCGAACCCAAACGCGGCACCCGTCGTCGGGTTCGCCGTGAACATGGCCGTCGAGATACCTGCCTGGCGGCAGGCCTCGGCAATGGTCGTGGGACCTTGCGGCAGCCGTGACCCGGCATCCAAGATTCCGAGTACCGTCGGAGGTAAGCCCGTGAGCATCGACGCGACAACGGCGTTGGCGAGCGAACTCGACGCGCGATTGGCCGTGAATGTCGTTCCCGCCAACGCGAGGCGAGCCAGTTCCGGTACCGCGTGCGCCCCGCCCCACGGCGCGAGAGACTTCGCCGACGTGCTTCCGAGGACGACGAGCACGACGCTCCGCGCCGATGGCGGGTCGGCCGGTACAATCGGCGAGGCGGCCACAATCTGGGGTGCTCCCAGCAACACGCGACCCATCGCCGCCGCGCGTCTGACGACCAGCTCGATCGATGCGAGCGCTCCATCTCCTTCGAGTCCCGTGATGGGCACCGACCAAGGCGCCCACCCCCCGCTACCCCCGGCGATGTGTGCCGTTCCGAGAACGACTGGTGGTCGG
>JALYHX010000849.1 GCA_030776305.1 Myxococcota bacterium | reverse complement strand
GCGCGGAAGATTGGGCGGCCCCGGCAGAGGCCGCGAGTGCCTTCCGTCTCGACGCGGGCGCGGTGCAGGGTTCGTCCTTCGAGCATCGTCGGTCGCTCTTGGTCATGATGAACGGCGAACGAGAGTCGGTGGCATTCGCGCTTCCCGGCGCGGCAATGGGGAAGATGTGGAGCATCGCGATCGATACGCGCGAAGCCGCGCGAGTCGGTGAGACGGCGCGCGCCGGAGGGGTCGAAGAGCTGGAAGCGGGCAGCCTCGTCGCGTGGGTCGAAGTGACCCTCAGGCCCGAATCGCCTTGAGTGGCGACGTTCTCGCTGCGCGCACCGCTGGAAAGAGTCCGCCGAACAGGCCCATGCCGCAAGCGGCCAGCAGGGCGGTCATGATGATCCGTCCGGTAGGTTCGAACGAGAAAACGATCTCCGACCAGCTCGCGAAGTTAACCATCGAGAATCGTACGAGCCCCATCGCGAGCGACGCGACGGCACCCAGCGCGCCACCGATGGCGGCGAGCATCACGGACTCGAAGAGAAATGATGCCATGATGCTGGTGCGCGAGAAGCCAAGGGCGCGGAGCGTGCCTATCTCGCGCTGCCGGTTCGCGACCGCGGCGTACATCGTAATCATGGCGCCGATCATCGCGCCCATGGCGAAGAAGATCGATACGACGGTTCCCAGCGTCCCGACGAAGATGGAGATGCCCTCCGACTGCTTTTCGTAGAACGTCGTTTCTCGCAATGCTTGCAAGCCCAGGCGCTTGTCGTTCTCGACGCCAGCCCGAAATGCGTCGAACTTTGCTGGCGATTCGAGACGAACCCGGACGCTCGAGACGACCCCCTCGCGATGATACGCTTGACGTAGCACTTCACGATCGACCCAAACCTCGGACTCGTACGACGAGCCGCCGGCCTCGAAGATCCCGATCACCGTTGCCGGGCGGTTCTTCTTCAGCTCGAATGTCTGCCCCAGATCGAGTCCGCGAATGCGCCCGCGGATGCGTGCCCCCACGATGACTTCGTCGCTCCCGACGCGGGGCGCTCGGCCAGCGACGATATGTGCCTCGGTCCGAAAGTGCATCACGTCGTCGGGGACGCCACGGATCGCAACGTTCGTCACGCCAGCCGTACCGAGCTTTTCCATCGCAGCAACCACGACGATTTCGGCAGACCCCAGCGGCTGGCCACGCGCGTCGTGGGCGATGCCAGGCGCGGCAAAGATGAGCGGCACGCTCGACTCCTCGACGACGCTCCCGAGCTCGGCGTCGCTCCCCATGCGCAGGACGATGGCATTCTCGGGCTGACCGGAGGCACCGAGTGTCTTCTTGATGCCCGCCGCGAGCATGAGTGACGACGCGAGGACGAAGACGACGAGCGCGATCCCCACCGCGGTCGCGATGGTCGTTGCCTTGCGAACGGAGAGACTTCGGAGGTTGTACCGGATGGGGATCATGCTCACCTCTCACGCGGTGCGACGGACCGCGTCGATCACGCGCAGCTTCGACGCGCGCCAGGCGGGAATCGCCGCGGCGATCCCCCCAAGAAGGCCAGCCAGCAGCAAGGCGAGGATCACATTGCCCAGCTCGAGCCTGAAATACGGGAAGAACGATCCCATGTTTTCTTCGATGAAGCGGCCCACACCGAAATTGATGAACGGCCACGCGATGACGAGGCCGACCAAGCCTCCGAGGACGCCCAACAGCAGCGACTCGGCAACGATCCAGAGCGCGATATGGCTCGGTAAAAATCCAATCGCCCGGAGCACCCCGTATTCGTTCGTTCGTTCGCGCACGCCCATGGCGATCGTGTTGCCGAGGATGAGGGTCATGATCCCCAAGATGACAGCCGAAACGATGTCCATCGCCCTGAGTATTGCGGAGAACATCGCCAGGAAGGATGCCTGAAAGCTGCGCTCGTCCTGCGAGAGGGTCGGCGTTTCGTGGTCTTCGAAACGCCTGTCGATCGCCAGGCCGATGTCCGCCACGCGACCCGGGTCGTCGACCCTGCTGACGATCCAACCAACGGTGTCCTGGCGTTTCGGCGGGAGCGCGTCATTGAGGTACGCCCACTGAAAGACGAACGTCGAGCGATCGACAGACTTGGCCGTTGCGGTGTAGATGCCGTCGATCGTGAACTGCCAATCGCCTGGGTAGATGCCGCTCTGCAGGAAAACTTTGTCTCCGATGTTCCACCCGAGTTTTTTCGCGATCACGTCGCCCACGATGGCTCCTTGCCGATCGTGTTTCCAGGTCTCCAACTGGTCCGGCGGAACCCGCATTTCGTCGTAGACGTCGAAATAACTAGCCGCGTCGACCGCGAGCGTGCCGAAAAACTCCTTGTCGTGCTTGGGGTCCTTGGCGCCGAACCAATTGGCCCATGTCGCCATCTTCACGTGAGGCGCCGCTCGGACGTCTTCGACATAGCGCTTGGGCAACGTCATCACGAACGTCACCTTGTGGCGCGTCACGACGCGGTCCTTCGCCGCCCACTCGGAGGCGCTTCCCCACGCCCACACCACCGTGCGAAGAAGCAAGAACGCGACGATGGCCACGCTCACGCCGGCCACGGTGAGAATGACGCGGAACTTGTTGCGCGCGAGATTGCGCACCGCAAGCGACGTGAGCGTCATGACACCAGCCTTCCCTTGTCCAGCCGACGGATGATCTTGGCGCGATCGGCCGCGGCCGGGTCGTGGGTGACCATCAAGATCGTTTTGCCGAGCTCCGTATTCAATTTTTCGAGCAGCCCGAGCACGTCGTCGGCGCTCTTTCGATCGAGGTCACCTGTCGGTTCGTCGGCCACGATGATGGTGGGGTCGTTGACGATGGCGCGCGCAATGGCGACCCGTTGCTCTTGGCCGCCCGAGAGTTGACGTGGGTAATGCTGAACCCGATCTTCGAGACCCACGACACGCAGTGCCGTCTGCGCCCGCTTCTTGCGTTCGCCTGCGCCCAGGCTGGTCAGAAGCAGTGGGAGCTCGACGTTCTCGATTGCCGTCAGCACGGGCAACAGGTTGTACGATTGAAAGACGAAGCCAATCGTACTCGACCTCCATTTCGCGAGCGCTCCCTCTCCCATCCCGTCGAGGCGCCTGCCTGCAACCTCCACGCTGCCAGACGTCGGCTGATCGAGTCCGGCGATGAGGTTGAGCAGCGTCGTCTTTCCCGAGCCTGATGGCCCCATCAGCGCCTCGTACGATCCCGCAGGAACCTCGAGATCGAGCTGCTCGAGGACGTCCACCGCCTCGTCGCCGCGCTCGTATCTTTTCGATACGTGGCGCAGGCGCACAATCGGCGTGCCATCGGCTTTCTGCTCTTCCGTCATCCAGGGCTCCTCTCCTTGATCGCTTGACCATCTTCGAGCGTTCCCGGAGGCTCGCTCACGATCTTCGTCCCAGGCGGCGGTCCATCGGTGAGCTCGAACCCGCCACCAAAGGGCCCACCCAGTGTCACGCGGACCATTCGAACGCGACCACCGTCGAGAACGAAGACGACCTTTCCCCCGCCGCGGTCCGCGACGGCGGACGCTGGAACGATCTTTTTCGGTGGCTCGGCGAGCTTGGATTTATCGAGCGGGGCATTCAGGAACGAAACACGCGCGGCCATCTCCGGCAGGATCGTGTCGTCGCGTTCGAGGAATCGCACTTTGGCAGTCGCCGTCGCCTTGGCACGATTGAGCTGGGGGCTCACCTCGACGACCTCTCCCCGCCAGCGTTTGTCCGGATAGGCATCGAGGACGATCTCGCACGGACTGCCGGTGCGCACCAGATGAAGCCGCCCCTCAGGTACGTCGGTTTCGACGACGATCGACGCGAAGTCCGCAATCTTGGCCATCGGGGTTCCGGGGTTGACGACGTCGCCCGGTTGCACAGGCTTGGTGACCACGATGCCGGCGATGGGCGCACGGATGGTCGTATTCGCCAGGTTCGTCGAGAGCGCGTTCACCTCCGCGTCGGACGCCCTCACATCGGCATCCGCCGCGTGAACTTGCTCCTCGAGAGAGCGAGCACGCGCTGCTAGGTCGTCGGCGGTGGCCGGAGCGATGGCTCCGGACTGCGCGAGCTTCTGCTCCCGGTCGCGCTGCTGTACGGTCTCGGCGAGCTGGGCTCTTGCGGTAGCTGCTCGCGCGCGCGCCGCAGCCACACGGGCCTGCGCGCTCGCCACGAGAACGCGCTGGTCGTTCGCGTCGAGCTCGAAGATCACTTGGCCGGCTTTCACCTGAGCTCCTTCGCGAATGTTCGCCCTTTCGACGCGTCCGACGAGCTTGGACGCAACGTCGACTTCGACTTGCGGCACGACGTACCCAGTCGACGTGAGCTCCACCTGCGCCACTGCCGGCGACACGAGGGCGATCTCCGTGACGCCCACGTCGGTCTTGAAGAGCTTCGCCTCGAGCACAGGCATGGCAAGCCGCCAGCCGGCCACGGCGGCCGCGAAGGCCAACGCCAGCGCCACGCTCCAGCGCAGTGTGCGCCCGCCGGCCGAGGAAGAGCGTCGAGGCGTGCCGCGGTCGATGCGAAGTGACGCGAGATCGGAGGTGAGGCGGTCGTCCATGGAGTCCCTAAGCCGTCACGCGCCCGCGGCCGAGCGGTCGCGCCCTTTGATTGGATGCCGCTCCGGCCCGCGGTTGCGGGGCAGCATAGCTGCCATCGGCGTCGCGGGGGGAAACGCCTCGGTGAATCTCTCGAGCTAGTGTTTGAGCCTCGAGGGGACATCCGGCGAGGGTAGCGGGCTCATCGCTCGATCTCTCATGGCTGGAAGGCTCCGGACGGAACCGCCGACCCATAGAACCCGATGACGCCTGCGCGTGCCGCCCCGGATTGTGGGGACGTGATGTAGTCGCCTCCGGCCGCCCAGTAGCTGCCCGTCGGGTCGGCCCACGCACCATGAAGCTCCGTGTTGTACGGCTCGGCGCCCATGTCATCGTGCCACTGGCCGCCCGCCAGCCGCTGTTTGAGACCACCGGAGCCGACGATGACGACGGAGCCTGGCGAAGCGCACGCGACGCCGCTCACATCGTTCGTCAGCGCCAAATCCACGCGCGTCCACGTCTTGCCGTCCGAGCGCAGGACGTCGCGTCCTCCCACGGCGTAGACCTCGACGCGGCTACAGCCGGCGACCGTGGTCAGGTTGCTCGTCGCCGGGTTGGACTGGAGCGTCCACGTTGCGCCACTCCGGTGCCAAATCGTGGCCGCCTCACCGACGACGTACAAATCGTCCGACCCAGTCCCCCACACTTTGAAGAATGCGCGGCCGAATATCTGCGGTGGGGGCGACGCCGCCCAGTTCTTGCCGTCGTAATGCAAAACGACGTCGTTGGGCTGATTCATTCCTCCACCCGGCGTGCCGCCCACCGCCCAGACGTCATTGGTCGCACCGGCCCATACGCCATAGAGCGTCGCGGTCGTGTTGAATGTGAAGTCTCTGAATACAGCCCCATCCCAGTGGGCGATCCGGCCGGCGTCGCCGACGAACCACACGTCCTTGTCGGACGTTCCGTGCGTCCACCAGAAGGTCTGGGTCCCGCCGGCGCCGAGGTCCTTCCATGCATGGCCGTCGTAGTGGAGCACCGCCGACGGCGTTCCATTGCCTCGTGGTCCCCCCACCGCGAAGACGTCGTTCGGGCTCGTCCCCCACAAGGACAGGAGCGCCGGCGTAAGTCCTTGCAAAACGACGTGCCAAGTGGGCGGGCCCGCATCATGCACCGGAGCCGAAACCCCACACGACGCGAGAAGCATGGAAGACGAATACAAGACGAACCGCAGGCGGCGAGGCGTCTTCATGCACCCTTTGATTTGCTCATTCTCCTGCACCCGCATCAATCATTGCTCCGTCGCCGCAGGCTTGTCCCAGCACATATCCTGCCCGGCAGAGGCATACGCATTCGGCAACGTTGTCCGGTGCGCCACACCGGGGAGTCACTTGGATCTTCTTCGTGAGCGTTCGCGCCTCGCGATCCACGATCGTGACTTCGAGTCCGAACGCATGTCCGTCCAAGTCCGTCCGTGACCAATCGTTGGGACAAGCCCGAACGTTCGAGAAGCTCGAGATCGCGCCGGAAATCGACGTCGAGGTCCCGCTTGCGCCCCAGCCGTCGCCGGTCGACGTCAAGTTGACCGTCCGCGAGTCGACGCTCACCCTTCCAGTCGCCGGATCACGTAATGCGCCTGTGAGTTGAAGGCCGCATCCGTCGACGTTCGTCGCGCGTACCCCTACGAAGATGACGCGGCCGCCCTGCGGCGGAGGGATCATCGGAACGACCCCCCCGTCGACCAGGACGGCGACCGTATCGTCGGCCAGGAGGACCTGGATATCGAAATCGGGCGCACCGCCATCGTCACCGAGGAAGCCGACCTGGCACCGAGACGAATCTGCAGG
>JALYHX010000848.1 GCA_030776305.1 Myxococcota bacterium | reverse complement strand
GGCGACCGATCATGAACCGTCCGCTACGCGTTCTGATGATTGAGGACAGCAGCGACGACGCCGCGTTGCTGCTTCGCGAGCTGCGGCGCGTAGGCTACGATCCCACATCGGAGCGCGTCGACACTCGGGCGGGCCTCGAGCGGGCACTCGACGCGAGCTGGGAGATCATTCTCTGCGATTACCGGATGCCCGGGCTCGATGCTCCCGCAGCGGTGGCCGTGGTTCGAGGACGGCAGATCGACACGCCTTGCATCATCGTGTCGGGTACGGTCGGTGAGGAGCACGCGGTCGCTGCCTTGCGGTCCGGCGCGCAGGACTTCGTGCTCAAAGACAACCTTACTCGACTTGGCCCCGCCATCGAGCGAGAGCTTCGCGACTCCGAGATGCGTCTCAAGCACGCGTATGCCGAGCGCACATTGCGCGCGACGGAGGCAAGCTTCCGCGGGGCGTTCGAACTCATTCCCGATGGCGTTCTGGTCAGCCGCGAGGGCTTGGTGGTGCATGCGAATGGGTCGGCAGCGGCGATGCTCGGGGCGCCGCATCAGGATGACCTCATCCACCGCTCGTTCGTCGATTTGTTCGCCCCATCCGACCAGCGGGCCGTGCGCGAACGGTTGGGCGAGGTGCTTCGATCGAACGCAGCCGTGCCGCTCGGAGAGCTCACGATGATCCGCCTAGACGGTCATCCGTTTCACGTCGAGACGACTGCGATGTCCGTGCTCTTCGACGGACAGCCCGCCGTGCTCGGCGTCGTCCGGGACGTCTCGGCCCGGCGGGAGCTCGTCGCACGGACGATGCAGGTCGACCGGATGCTGGCCGTGGGGACCATCGCCGCCGGCGTCGGACATGAAATCAACAACCCGCTGGCGTACGTCATGGCAAACGTCGCGTATGCCAGTGACGAGATCGGGCGCGCGCAGCGACAGCTCGAGAAGCTCGGGGAGCGTGAGCCATCGACACGCGCGATCGTGGCGTCGCTTTCGGACGTCGTGGCCATCTTGGCCGAAGTCGACGAGGGCGCGCACCGCATCCGCGACATCGCTCGCGACCTCAACACGTTTGCGCGCGACGACGAGGAACTTCGACTGGTCGATTTACGTGCGGTTGCGGATTCAGCCCTGCGGATGGCTGCCCCCGAGATCAGACAACGCGCCCGCGTGATCCGCGAGTACGGCAATGTGCCCGCCGTGCGAGGTAGCGCGTCGAGGTTGAGCCAGGTTCTTCTCAATCTCGTCATCAACGCCGCGCAATCGATCACGAAGGGTGCGTACGACGCGAACGCCGTCACGGTTCGCATCCGTTCGGAGGGCGCCAAGGTCATCGTGGAGGTTTGCGACACGGGGTGCGGCATCACGCCGGAACACAGCGATCGCTTGTTCACGCCGTTCTTCACCACCAAGCCCGTCGGACAGGGCACCGGACTCGGTCTGTCGATCTCGAAGCGTATCGTCCGCTCGCTGGGAGGAGACATCGACGTCGAGAGCATACCCGGTGCAGGCACGACGATGCGGGTGGTGCTTCCGGCGGTACAGGATCCGACGCTTCGAAACTCCGCAATACCCGGCGTCGCTGCGCGGCGTGGGCGGCTGCTCTTCGTCGACGACGAGCGGCTCGTAGGAATCGCTTTCCAGCGGGCCGTATCGCGCGAACACGACGTGGTCTTGGTCGAGACGGCAGCGGACGCGCTCTCGACCCTTGCAGCGGGCGAATCGTTCGACGCGATATTCTGCGACGTCAACATGCCGATGATGACCGGCGAGGATCTCTACGAGGCCATCGAGCGGACGCTCCCCGGGATTGCCCATCGAGTCATCATGATCACAGGTGGTGGACACGCTCCGCGCACGAAGGAGTTCGTGACGGCACGACAAATCCCGCTTCTGGAAAAACCACTCGATATGAAACAGGTGCGCCTCCTTTTGGCGCAAAGGCTGTCGGACGACGGAGAGAGGGCCTAGAAGGCCTCCGCCAACCGGTTTACGCGCGACGTGCTAAGCTCTGCCGTCCCCGGATCGAAGGCATATCGTCGGGGCGGTCGCAGAGGAGCGGAGCCATGTTGCGCAAACATTGTATTGCTGGCGCGGTATGGTTTGCTTGTGTGGGTTGCAACAACGCACCGCCCGTTCCGGACAACCCATTGTCCGTCGGGGCGCCTGATTTCGGCGTCACAAAGACATTGGCGGTTGCGCCTCCGCCCATCTCCGGCGGGACGATGCTCTTGTCGCGAGATGGAAAGACGGCCATCGCGGCCGATCCCGACCGGGACCTGATAAGCTTTGTCGATCTCGCGGGGCGCGCGGTCCGCGCCCAGGCGGCTCTATCCCCAGGTGATGAGCCGGGCCGTCTCGTCGAGGACGGTGGGGGCCGGGTGCACGTCGCACTTCGCGGGTCAGGCGAACTCGCGACTCTCTCGCTCGCAACAGGGCAATTGCTCGAACGCCGGCCCGTGTGCCCGCAACCGCGCGGCGTGGCGTACGACGGGACGACCGACCAGGTCATCGTCGCGTGTGCGACGGGCGAGCTCGTGACTTTTCCCGCGCCGTCGGGCTCCGCGGTCCGATCGCTTGCGATCGAGCCGGACCTGCGCGATGTCGTTGTCGACGGCGACACGATCTTCGTGAGCAAATTCCGAACGGCGGAAATTCTGTCACTGACTCGCTCGGGCGTCATCTCCAATCGCACTTCGTTGCCGGTCAACGGGTCCGGAGCGTTGCCCGCCATGGCTTGGCGCATGCGCGCAACCGCGGATCATCAGCTCGCGGTTTCGTACCAACTCGACGCAGTCGGCTTCCTTCCCACCACGCCAGGCGGTTATGGCAATTCTGGGTCCGGGGCCATCGTTCGCAGCGCGGTGGCGAATATTTCGATGGTGGACATGACGAACATCCAGAGTCCATCTTCTTTCGATACAATCGTCCTGCCGGTCGATCTTGCGATCGCCCCGTCGACACCGACCGCCGTCAACAACGCTGTCTTGGTGGGCGCAGGGAATTGGAAATCCAAGGCGACATCCTCGTACGCCTCGGTTGGGCCCTTCATACAGAACGCAAGGCGTGTACTTGTCGACGGGCAGCTCATTGCCGCGGAGCTCGGCCAGGATGGAACGCTCCTTCTCCAGAGCCGCGAACCCGCACTTCTCCACGTGGTGCAACCCGGGGGGGGAAGCCAGGACGACACGATTCTGGCCACGATCACGCTTTCGGACGTAAGTCGCGAGGACACGGGGCACACGATCTTCCATACGAATTCTGGTGGGTCGCTCGCCTGTGCGTCATGTCATGGCGAAGGCGGCGACGACGCTCAGACGTGGAATTTCGACGGGAAAAAGCCTCGGCGAACCCCATCGCTGCTCGGGACGGTGAAGGATACCGCTCCTTATCACTGGGATGCGGACTTCCGTGACCTTCAGGCGCTCTCTCACGAGGTC
>JALYHX010000847.1 GCA_030776305.1 Myxococcota bacterium | reverse complement strand
GGTGTGAGCCTGCCCCGCTCGGCCATGGAAGCCCCAGCTCGCCATACCCGATCGTGCTCGTTACGCGTGACAGCTCGGGAGAGCACGACCGCGACCCGCCACCTCGGATTCTCCGGCGTACTCGTCCACGTCGTGTGCGCCATCCCTCGCAGCCCAACGAACGCCTCGACGACCCTCCGGCGCGTCGTGGCCAAGTCGAAATCGAGCACCAGCCATTCGCCGCGGTCGAAGCGAGAAAGCGATCGGTAGTCGCCGTGGAAGACGCCACCGGACCATCGACCAACATCGTCTTTATTGGCATACGTGCGAGGATTCTTTGCGCGTTCGAATAGTGCACGCGAGTCGACGCGGCGGCCCTCCGCCGGCCGAAAGAGCGAAGGCCAGCAAGTTATCAGGCGGCGGGCTTCGATGTGTGGGGGGGTGCTCATCGTGCATCTCAGAAGGGAATGTCCAACTCCCTGTCCTGGGTTATCGCGTCCGGTCGTTCGGCTGTATGCGGCGCGGAGCCCTCAGACCGCACAAGCGCGTCGACGACCGCGCGAAGCTCACGGTTGCGGATCGTGATGCCCTGTTTTCCTGGGCACCATTCGCCCGCACCGTTGCGCCAAAACACGCGGAGCGAATGCCAGCTCACGTCTTTGCCGTCCCCTGTTTTCGCCTTCGTGAAGGAAAGGCGCAAAACCTCGTCGCCACGCGGAATTTCCAGAAGGGTCTCTTCGCGCTCGATGTTCAGACTGCCTCGCCCGTCGCCTTGGCCGTTCATGCGGTGCTCCCTTCCGTTGCCGTTTTTGCGACCTCCTCTTCGAGTCGGCGCAGAATCCCAGCGATGAGGCGCCCACAGCCCGCCGCGTTGACAGCGAAGAACGTGGCCATGTTGGCGCGCGCATAGAAGCTGGCAATCGAGCCGAGAATCGCGTGTGGGTGCACGCTGTATTCGCGGTAAATTTCAGATAGATCCGCCTCGACGATTACGCACTTGTGACGATATGGGCGAAGCCGCGCCACCTCGCGATCGAACCGTTCTCGGCCCCACGTAAGGGTCGACGCGAAGTCCGACGCACCCTTGCGCTCAATGCGCGCAACTTTGATGAGGGCTGGCGTTGTGTAGTCCGCCTCATCAAGCTTTCGGCGCTCGAGCACGACGCCTTCGGGGAAGGGCGGCGGCTTTTGCTCGCGTGTGTCGCATAGGATGATGAACGGCGCGGCGGGTTTCGTCGTCATCGCGCGGCCCTCCGCGTCGGGCGCAAACCGGCACCTGAGAGGAGAGCGTCTACATCGTCGTTCGCGGCTACGAGAATCGGCCTCGCGACAAGCCGCTTCGGAGTGCCGGCCCTTGCCTCTCTCCACGCGGCCGGCGAACACACCCACTCGAGCCCGTCACGGTAAGCGCCAGGGACGCGGCCGCTCCTGCACCAGCGATTGTGGGTTCGGGTGTTCGTTCCCCTCGCCGGAGCAGACGAGCGGTACTCCGTGGCGGCCACACCGAGCGCCGCAAGTTTCTCGTCGACGCGCTCGTCGATGAACGCAGCGAGGGCCATGACGATGCTACGTGAATCAGTCGGCGTCATGATGTTCCGCCAGCCGCCGAAGGTCAGAGTCAGCCGCAATGGCTGCGCCGTATCGTCTCCGAAGCAGCGCGCGAGCGAGGGTGAGAGTCGTTGAACCGGGCCGAGGGGCGCGCGCGTTCCGTAGGTGCAGGAACACCTCTCGCAAAACGCCGACGTCGACGGCCTGTCCTGGCAAAGCATCGAGCAGCCCGACGAGGGGGTCCGGGCCAGATCTCACGCCGCACCCCGAGAGGGGCGTTTGATGTCGGCGGTCCGGATGTGAAGCTTATGGGCCGCCTCTAACAGGCGCTCCGCACTCGCCTGCCGTACGCTGTCGCCACGCGCCCAACGCCGGATAGTGTCTTCAGCGCAAAGGGTCTCGGCCCGAAGGCGGGCACGATCACGTGCGCTAAGTTCAACTTTCATTGCCGAACTTCGTAAAGCTCGGCGTGAAGTTTGAGGACTAGCATTCTGGCGCTACCCCTTTTTCGCAATCCCCTTCCTTGCGCGGCGCCCCCGCGCGATGCTGACGCGCAACGTCTTTGCGTTGCCTGCACCCAAGCCAAGAGCCTTAAACAGCGTCAGCTTCGCCTCGTCCGCATTCGGTTTGCTTTTCCCCTTCCTGGCGCGCCCCGGAAGCGCGGCAAGAAGCCTTTGCTTGATCAGGCCGCTGTTCTTGGACAGCTTGTCCGCCAGTTTCTGGTTTTTCTTTCGGACGTTCTTCACAACGCGAGCAACCGCGTCGGCCAAGATCTGATTCTCATCCTCGACTACGTTGGCGCGTCGACTGAAGGCGAGTCCGTTCGCCTCTGCCACGATCAGGCCGTCAACCAGCGCCCTCAGACCGTCCACGCACCGGTCACTCTTCGCGAGCACGTCGAGCACCTCGTCGAGGACCTCCAGTTCGCCCTCAGTCCCGGTCAGTAGCTCGAGCTTTGCAATAATCCCATCGCGTCGCTCGACCGCAGAGGCATCCCGCTCCAGTGCACGTTCGTACGCAAAGTGGTTTGTCGCCCTCCTCCCGAGAGTTTCTGGGGACGGACGGTGCGGGGCCCACCGCG
>JALYHX010000846.1 GCA_030776305.1 Myxococcota bacterium | reverse complement strand
GTCGAGCATCGCGGGTGGCTGCCGCGACCGGCAATGAGAACGGTCGACGGGCCGAACCCGTGGGTAGGGAGGGGCTCATTCCGAGCGGGGCCGAGTCAGCAACTCGACCACGGTTTGAACGTCGAGGCCGACGTCACGCGCGCGTTCGAAGGCCGCGGCGGTGGCCGCGCGAATCGCGTCGGGGTGGACCCCCATCACAACGGCCGCCGCGCGCACGACCGAGTCGACGTCGTCTCTCACGGGATCTGTACTCGGCACAAGGCCGAGTCGTTCGACGCTGCTGTCACCGGCGGCCGCAACCTGCTCGGCCAGATCCCGTTCCGCGGGATAGAGGGCACGTGCGAGGGTTTCCGTCTCCGAAGGCAGCAACGACACACCGGCTTGCTCCCATCGCTGGACCGTACGCTTGGTCCGTCCGAATAGATCGCCGAACTGCTGCTGGGTGAGACGCAGAGCCATACGACAATCGATGATGAGGCTGCCTGTGAGGCCGGCCATGAGTCAGCCAATCCATTCGCACACTTACTGCAACGCGGCGAGGCGAAACGACGCAGATGCGTAGGGGTCACGGCAATGCTTGTCAGGTCTAGCGACAAAGACCGTCATGCAAGGTGACCTATATCGCAAGGAGAAGCGACAAAGGCGTGCTGGTCTGTCGCTTCCCTTCGCGAAGGGAGGCGACAAGCCTCGTGGCTCTTGTCGTCTCGGATGGTGGTGCCAGGCGACACGATCCGCAGCCATTGTCGCCTCGGATCGACAAGAGGGACGACAAGGCAAGAGGTGTCTGGCGACACGGCACGCGTACTTCGGCGATCACCCTTGATAGGCGAGGCGACATGAATCTCAATGCGAGGCGACGAGGATGACTTCACCTGTCGCCGATCCTGGCGGAGCCAGGCGACATGTCACGTGGACCGTGTCGCCTATGCTCGCAAGGTGAGGCGATGCGCTTCACGAAGGATCCCGAGTGCCCATACCCTTCGAGGTTCAAGGCGACGGGGATGCGCACGGCTTGGACGACCAAGCCCTGGACCCACGACGATGGACCTCGATGAGCACCCCAATGACCGGCTCGGCACCGCCCCTTAGTCTTGTCGGGTAGCTGCCTGCGCGTGCGTGCGTCACTAACGCAGCAGTGACCTCTCGACCTTGTCGATCAGCTCCTGGAGTTTGAAGGGCTTCTGCACGTAGTGGCGCGCTCCGAGGTTGATACCGATGACGAGATCTTCAGGCTGAGTTCGCGCGGTCAAGAAGATGATCGGCATGCTCTTGAGCTCCGCGTGGGTCCGGAGCAGACGGACCAGGGAGTAGCCGTCGACCAGGGGCATCATGACGTCGCAGATGAGCAAATCCGGTTGGCGCTCCATCGTACCGAGAAGCTCCGAAGCCGCCATGCCGTTGGCGGCTTGCTGGACCTCATAGCCCTTCGCTTGGAGCGTCTTGGTAACCAGAGAGCGCACTGCCTCGTCGTCATCGACGACGAGGACGAGCTTTCGTTGCACGCCGCCCACGCAAGCAGTCTAGCTGGCGCAATCAGGAGAAGCGACCGCGGCCGCCGCAGTTCTCCGGGTCGTTTACGGACTGCCGCGCCCTGGACCCACCACCGACGTCAACGCGGATTGATGCCCAAAAGCTCGACCTCGAACGTGAGCGTCGAGTTCGGCGGGATGCCCGGGCGGCCTTGTGGCCCGTACGCGAGGGACGGTGGAATGACGAGCTTGCGCTTCTCGCCCACCTTCATGCCGGCGACTCCCTCGTCCCATCCCTTGATGACTTGTCCTTGACCGAGCACGAACTCGAACGGCTTGTTTCTGTCGCGCGAGCTATCGAACTTCTTGCCGTCGGCGAAGGTGCCCACATAGTGGACGCTCACCTTGTCACCCGCCTTCGCCACCGCGCCCTTGCCTGGTTTCAACGATGTCATCGTGATCTTCTCGTTCATGGCAGGCCTCGCAGGGGCAGTCGCCGTCGGCGGCGGGGGTGCCGATTGGGTGGGAGCTGCCGCCGCGCTTGCCGACGGCGCGGTGGCCGTGTCGGTGGATACCGGCTCCGGCGGGTATGGCTGGGTAAGCGACGAGCAAGCAATGCCCGCCAAAGGTCCGACGCCAAGGCCGAGGAGCAGCGCGAGCGAATGAGCGACCACCGACCCGGCGTGATAGAACCGCGTGAACATCATGAGGGGGGAGTTACTTCGAGGCTATGCTGGAAGTCAAAGGGCATTGACGCAAGATGTCGCGCGTTCTTCACATCGAGGACGACCCGCGCAACCGCCTCCTCGTGCGCAAACTGCTCGCGGCCGAGGGGCATGAAGTCATCGACGCGACCGATGGTCTCGAGGGGGTGCGCTGCGCGCTGACCCTTCGGCCGGACCTGGTCCTCGTCGATCTGAACGTCCCAGGTCTCGATGGATACGAGGTGACTCTGCGGCTCCGCAGCGAGCCGTCACTCAATGGGGTCCCCATCGTCGCCATCACGGCCGAGGGAGACCGCGACACGAGCTTCGCCGTCGGTTGCGATGGCTTCATTCAGAAACCGATCGACGCCCGAAGCTTCTCGTCGATTGTCGAGCGATACCTCTCGGGACACCGCGAGCCATACACGTCGAGCGCCGACGCGACCGGCGAGCGCTTGCGCCTGCAGAGCCATCGCATGGTCGGCCATCTCGAGCAGAAGGTGGCCGAGCTCAGTGCAGCGAACGAGCGGCTGCGCGAGATGGAGAGGCTTCGTACGTCTTTCTATCGGAACATCAGCCACGAGTTGGCGACACCCATGACGCCGATCGTCGGCTACCTGCGTATGCTGCTCGACGAGGAACTCGGCTCGCTCAACAAGCCCCAGGCGAAGGCCCTGCGCGCGATGGACGATTGCGTGCGACGGCTTCGCGCGACGCTCGACAATCTCATCGACGTCACCGGGCTGGAGACCGGAAGGATGCGTTTCTTCCACCGCGAGTACGATTTCCTGGATACCGTCCGTCGAGCCGTCGCCGCATACGCCGACACGTTTGCCGACCGCCGCCTGACGCTGGCCGAAGAGCTGCCCCGCGGCCCGTTGCCCGCGTACGGTGACGCGGATCGGCTCTCACGCGCGATGAGCCAACTTCTCGACAATGCGTGCAAGTTCGCCGCGGAGGGCGGGACGGTGGGCGTCCGCGTCAGTGTGCTCGATGCGCATTACGAAGTGCTCGTGGCGGACAGCGGAGCGGGCGTTCCGCCGGAGCGCGCCGAGCGCGTGTTCGATCCATTTTATCAGGTGGATGGTTCGCCCACCCGGGAGCACGGGGGCGTCGGCGTCGGTCTGGCCATCGCCCGGAGTGTCGCGCGCGGACTGGGCGGGGACGTCAAGCTCGTCGGCGGCGCGACCGTCGAGGGGAACTACCTGACCGGCGCAGCCTTCTCGCTCGTCGTGGCAAAGCGGGCACCCACCGTCGTGGTCGACGGGACCCGCTCCTGAGCGAGAGGCCCTTCGCCCCTCACGCGATGAGCGATTTGACGGCGCTGACGATGTGCCTCGCCGTGATTCCGGCCGCGTCCATCAGCTCCTCTGGAGTGCCTGATGTCGGCATGTCGCGGACGCCAAGCTTGACGACGATCGGCAGCGCGCCAGCGTAACCATCGCGCTCATCGCGAGAGAAAGCCTCCAGCACGGCGTCTCCCAAGCCCCCCTGTGGCCAGTGATCTTCGACGACGACGAACTTGCCACCGGTGGCGCGCGCAGCTTCTCGCAGCGTTGCGGCATCGATCGGCTTCACGCAATATGCATCGATGACGCGGACCGCGATACCGTCCGTCGCGAGCGTGTCGTGAGCCTTGACGGCCTCGTGCAGGGTGATCCCGGCGCCAACGATCGTGACTTTGTCCCGGTCCGACTTGCGAACGACCTTGCTTCCCCCGATCGAGAATGGCTCCGTGGGAGGATAGATCACCGGCGTCTTTTCACGCGTCGTCCGGATGTACGAAATGCCGCGATGATCGGCCATGAGTTCGACGAGCTTGGCCGTCTGGTTGCCGTCGGATGGATACAGGACGACGGCGTCATGAACGGCGCGCATCATCGCCAAGTCCTCCAGCGCCATCTGCGACGGTCCATCTTGGCCGATGGAGACGCCGGCGTGGGATCCGCTGAGCTTGAT
>JALYHX010000845.1 GCA_030776305.1 Myxococcota bacterium | reverse complement strand
ACCCATCTGTTCGAGCAACCGCGACGTGACGACGAGGGCGCCTGGTGTCGAGGGGTCGTGCTCCAGCGCGGCGGCACCCCACCGGAGCGCCGCCTCGGGTTCGTCGGCGAGGAGCAGCGTCAGGGCATGATCGACCATCAGGTCGCTCATCCGAGCGTCCCGCGGATCTGCGGGATAAGCGCTGCGCATCCTGCGAAGGCTACCCATCAGGCCATTCCACTGCATGGATTCACGCTCACGTACGGATATTGGGATGAGAGACGCACCGCACCAGCGCGAGCGAAGAGCGTGTCCTTCGTCGAGGCGGGAGACGCGGATACCGAGGCAGCACTGTTCATTCGGGCTACGGTCTGTCGTGGGGAGAACACGGCCGAGAGAAAGACGCTCGCGCACGTGATGGCCCAGATGGTGGCCCGAGGCAATGGTCCTGGTGAGGCCGCCCGAACAAGTCACGCGCCGTTAACGCGATTGACACGAAGGCGTGCGGCGCGGAGGCATGCGTTGCGGAGGTGCAACTGCAAAGACACTAAAATTGGCGGTGATGCCCTGGCGGTTGAGAACTGGCGATTGAAGAAGCCTTCGAGAAGGTGCAGCCCTTCCTCCGCCGCGGACGTTTCTAAGTGGAAGATGGAGAGGCGCCGACTGCTCGCCTCTCCGTCTTCGGTCCGCTACGTGGACTTGGCGCCGACCGGGGATGGCCCCGGCTGCGTCGAAACAGTGGTCGCGGGTGGGGGGTTCGGCCCTTTCACCAGCTTGCGCTGTTTCTTGCCCATCGTATGCCGCAAGACGCGGGTGACTGCAGTCTTTTGGACTGCGGCCGCCTTCGTCTTCACCGTGACCTTCTTCGGCTTCGGAGGTGCGAAGCCGAAGTCGGCCAGCAGATCCACCGCGTCGCTTCCTTTGGTTGCGACGAGGTAGGCCTTGAGAGCCGACAGCAGGGCGAGTGCTCTCGTCCTGGCTGCGGTTCCCGCCTTCACGGCTTGCTGCCAAGTTGCCTTGGCAGTGTCGGCCGTGTTCCCGGCGTCGATCGCGGCGTGAAGAGCCGCATCGATGTCCGCCGGCTTCCAAGCGATTCCGCGCAGCGACACGGTCGTGACGCTGGCGAAATGCTTGTCGGCACCCGCGATCGCTTTCGAACAGCGAGCTTGGGTCGTCGGCCTATTTGGCTGACTGGACATGGCGTTGATGTTTCCTTTCTGAAGGCGGGCGATTTCGGGAGACACCCCGAGAGCGAGATTGCCGGGAGACGCCGAGCCGGATTGCCCGACGGGCCCATCGACCTGTCTTCACCCTGTTAAGCTGGCGTGGACCGCCGATTGGCCGCGGGCGAGAGCAAGTATTTTTGGCAAACGAGCGATATCGAATGGTTACGCAGCAAAAAAAAAGCGCACCTGGCTCGTCACTAAGGCCGCCGCGCTTGATCGACGCACTCCCGATGTGTCGGGAGTCGACTGGCTCGCGTCCCCAATGCAGTACCCATGCGTCGGGAGTCGACTGGCTCACGTGGCCACTGCAGTGCCCATGTATGGGGGATCGACCGGCTCACGTGGCCACTGCATTACCCATGCATCGGGAGTCGACTGGCTCGCGTGACCACTGCATTACCCATGCATCGGCAGTCGACTGGCTCACGTGGCCACTGCAGTACCCATGCATCGGTAGTCGACTGGCTTTGCGGGTGCAATACCCAGGCACGGAGTCAATGGGAGTGGTGCGCAATCGGGAGCTCGCGCTTGCTACGCATGCTGGGCGAACCAAAGAAAAAGGGCGTCAGTCTTTCGTCCGGCGCCCTTGCTTTCTGCGGATTACGTCCTCTTCAGATCACTTGAAGCAGGGCAAACCCGCGCATGCGCCCGCAGAGCCAGCAACTTGCGCGCAGTTCAGAATGGCGTTTCCAACGCCGCCCGGACTGAACGTCGTGTCGGTGTAGTGGGAGAGCGCCGTCGTCGGGTCTGTCGTCCCGAGGTCGGTGAACTCCTTGGAGGCGCACGTGCCGACTGGCGCGGAAGGGCTCGCGATGCAGGCCGAACCCCTGTTCGATCCGCAAAAGCAGTTGCTCACGCTGGCCGGCGAGGGCGGTGTGGTCGTGCAGTGCGGAACGGCGCCGGCGTTGCCTGTCAGCAAGCACGAGAGTGCGTCGATGCAGTGAGGCACGTTGGTTGCCGAGACGTTGCGCGATGCGAACGGCGGATTGGGGGAGGCCGGGTCCGGGTCACCGCATTCCGCGTTCGTGACAGCCGTGCCAAGGGTGTTCGTGGTGCCATCGGCATCGAGGCACGCGTTGTCGACCATGCACCGGTAGCAGCCGATCGCGACCGCTGCGCCCGCGCCCTGGCCATTGTGCGCGATGTCGTAGTTCATGATGATCGCCTGCGTCGGCGTGCAAACGCCACCGGGGCTGCCAACGCACTGAGCGCTGTTCGCACCGGAAGCTGCGCACGGAGCCGTCGTGCAAGCGGTTGGCGGCGCGCTCGTGCAGGTGCCGGCGCTGCAGGATTGACCCGCGGTGCAAGCATGTCCGCACGTACCGCAGTTTGCGGGGTCGCTCGACAGGGTGACGCAGTTGAGCGCCCCAGCATCGGCAGCAGCGCAATTGGTCTGGCCCGGTGCGCAAGACGCGGCGCCGCTCAGACAGTTGAAGAGCGCCGACATCGACGTGAATGTCTGTCCATTGCAAATCCCGCTGTCGGGAAGGCCGACCTGGACCGTGATGGTGGACTGCTGGTTCGGGTTCAAGCATTGGAACGTGGGGTTCGCGCCATGAATGTCCGAGAACGTCCCAGCACTCGCGGGGCTCACGCTCCAGGTGATGACGGGGCTCGGACCCACTGTGGACACGCCGACCTGCGAGTTCCCACCAGGGGGCAATGCAGCGGGGCTGATCGAGAACGACGAGATGCCCGGACATGCAGCCGCGCCCGTCTGCACGAAGTTGACGCCCGCGTCGATACTGACGCTACCGGTGGTTACGTCGGCGGGAAACGACGAATCCGTCGGCGCCGTACATGTCACCTGCATGACCACCGCCGTCAACGCGCCAGCGGCGACGCTGAATGGCATGGACGTGCCGGTGCAGGGGTCGCCATTGGTATCCGAGCCAGTGAGGGTTGCAGTATAGCCGCTACCCTGCTGAATCCCGCCCGCGGTAAACTCGGCGCCCTCAGCGTCGCCGAAGTTCACCGTGCCCGTATAGCTATTCGTGCCGTTGGAGATCGTCCAACCGAGCGCGAACACCTTGATGCCGGGCGCGATGGTCAAGTGGCCGCCGACAGAGCCGGTCGAATCCTTGCCACCACCGCCCGCGGTCGTGCCCACGTTACCAGGAATGCTGTTGTCGGTCCCCGTTCCGTCCGAGCCATGATGGCTAGAACAGGCGACGACCGTCACCGCGGCGATCAAGCCCGCAGCGAATGTCTTGCGAATGAGTTTCATCGCGATACCTCCAGATGATGTTGATTTGTGCCGTAGCACTGCTGGGCCCGACGCCGTGTGAACTAACCGAAAAGTTTTCGACTCGAATCCCGCATGAGGGAGCGCGGGCCCATTCACGAGCCGCCATGTTCAAGATGCGGACCAACATCACAATTCGCAGCCGTTCTATGAATATCTGCTTCACATCGCGGGGTGTGGACACGCCGCTACCGACCGATTCTCGGAGCAAGCCTCCGATTTCCGGAATTTGGCCCGGCCGGACTGACCATTGCGCTGCACGAAGTTCACAATCTTGTCGCCCAAGCCCGAGTGCCCCCGTGCTACGAGCGGCCGCCGAAGGGAGTCCAAAGACGTTTGAGTCGCGCCAAGTCATGACGCAGCCGAAGGACCCCACAAAAGCGTTCTCGATGCCCGCTCGGGAAATCCTTCTCCTCCTCGCGCTCTCGCTACTCGCCTTTCCGGCGTGCACGACCGAGACGTACCCCGCCGATCTGTGGGCCGCGCAACATCGCTCGCCGGCCGGAGGCGCCGACGCGGGTGCGGAGCCCGATGCCGCCGGGTCCCCGGTTTGGGAAGGTGGAACCTCGCAACTCCGAGGCACGTGTTTTCCGGCGAGCGCCCAGCCGCTACCGGCGCGCCTCATCTCGATGTCAGACAAGAGCCACGCCGCGGCAGGAACGGACCTTATTTATGTTTCGGACCTTTTCGAGCGCTTTAAATCCATCTGCGGCAACTGCCATGGACCTGCCGTGGACCCTCCAGGCCTCGGCGGCTACCAGATCCGATCGGCGAACGACTTCCTAACCGCGATGACGACCGCGGTCCTGACGCACATACAGTCCGATGGCCCCAAGGACGCCGCGAATCCGCCCAAAGACCCGTACGATCCGATGCCGCCGCTGAGCACCCCCAACGGCGGTCCGTACTCGAAGCGGACGTCTACCGATCCGGTAAAGCAGCTCGGCGATCTCGTGGCCGTTTGGCTCGCTGCCGGCAGCCCGCAATCGTTCTCAGCAACCAAGGCCACTGGGGGGGCGGACGGGGGGGGCGGAGACGCCGGCACAACTCCAAGTGATTATCTGGTCTCGCCGATCGTCGGGAACTCGATGACCAACATCGGAGACTGCGTTCCGAGCAAAGCGATGGTTGGGATCGAAACAGACAAGAGCGCAACGCTCGACGCAATGTTCGCCGGCCTCACGAAGGCAAAGCCAGGACCGGGCGTGACCGCGGCCCAGATGATTGGCCTACCCGAGCACCTCGCCGACACGGATATGTTCACGCTGGATGCGGCAACGTTGGCGCAATACGGCGTCGTGGCTTTCCAGCCCGCATATCCGCTTTGGTCCGACGACGCCGGAAAACTTCGGTTCGTCCGGGTCCCGCGCGGCACGTCGATAAGATTCAACAAGGAGACGCAGGAATTCACGATCCCGCCGAACACCCGCTTTTACAAGACGTTCTTGAAGAAGATCATCGACACGGACGGTAGCTACCGCTTCCGTAAGATCGAAACGCGTCTCATCGTGGCGCGCCCCGATCAACCGAATCCCGATGGCACCAACACCGTCACGGCGCTCTTCGGAAGCTACCTATGGAACGCGAACGAGACCGAGGCGACGCTGATCGAAACGCCCTTGAGAAACGGCCTCCCTTTTGCCGACACGCTGCTGCAGTACACGAGCGATGAGCAGGTTGCGGCCGACGTCTTGGCCTCCAAACCGCTACTACCGCTGGAGGCACTCCTGGAGGGAGGCGCCGCTCGACATTACGCGATTCCGTCGAGCGACCGCTGTATCCAGTGCCACATGGGCAGCAACAGCGCGAGCTTTGTCTTGGGGTTTCGCCCGGTGCAAATCAAACGCCGAGCGCTGGGCGAAGGAGGCATCCTTGCAGAGCCTGGCCAGAGGCCTCCTGGGCCCGACGAGCTCACCCAGTTTCAGCGCCTGATCGATTACGGGATCATTTCCGGAATCACGTCGCTCGACGACGTGCTCCCGCTCGAGCGCTCTGAGGG
>JALYHX010000844.1 GCA_030776305.1 Myxococcota bacterium | reverse complement strand
CGTCGCGGTTCGCGCCGGGCGAGCGGTTGGCGTCACGGTGACCACCGTGCCACCGCATGGTGTGGTCGCGGGGTGTGTCGATCGCGCCGTGCGCGGACTGAGATGGGCGGAAAGCCAGAAGACGGACTTCGTGACCACGAACTATTGACCAGCGGATTACGAGAACTCGCTTAATGGGGCGGCGCCGGAACACATAAGCCGGCCATGCACTGGTTCGGTGTGATGCAGTCCGCCGCGGATTGGCAAGGAAAGGCGCACTTGCCGTATTGCACGTTGCAGTGGTGCGTCCCACAGGGGACGTCGTTCTGGCACTGGAATGCGATCGGTCCGGGAACCGCCATTTGTCCGGGGGCGGCTGGTGTCCCGGTCGGGGCCGCGACAGGCGCGGGAGGGGCGGCCGTCGGCTGTGCGCCGGGCTGTGCATAAGCGGCCGTCGGCGCTGGATATTGATTGGGATACGGCTGCTGCTGCTGCCCGTAGGTCGGCTGAGGCGGAGGGTAACCCTGCGGCGGGTAACCAGCGGCTGTAGGTGCCGTGGCTGGCGGCTGCGTGTCGTCCTGCTTTTTCGCGCAGGCGACAAGGACCACGAAAATCGTCGCTACGGCGGTGCACGTTACGAGCGTTCGCATGCTCGGTCTCCTTCCATGGGGCAGCTTCCGGGACAGCTTCGTCGACGCCGGGCACGATCGTCAAATGCATTGCTCAGGGCGAGCGCCTCACTTCGCATCTTGCTGTCTCGCTCGGCTGATGCCGAGCGACTAGAAGGGACGATGCCCAATGCACCCGGCGATCTTCTTTCTCGCAGCTGGACTCGCGTCGCTTTGGGCGTGCACTCCGCGAGATCGACCCGCACCGGGCGGGAACGCTACCATCGCTCTTCCAGAGTCGGCCCTGGCCCGGCTACCGACCCCGCCCCCAATTTCGTCGACCCGCGCTTCAACCACCTCCCGTAGTTCGGGCACCGGCGACGATCCCTCATTGCTGCCACAGACACACGAGGTGCCGCGCGCTGCGGGTCCTGCCTTCGATTTCCGGACGGCGGCCTTATGGAGCGCGATCGTCCATGATGACCCGGAGTCCGCGATGGCGTTCTTCTTCCCACTTGGGGCCTACCAGCAAGTCAAAGACGTCGCCGCACCCGCCGTAGACTGGAAGCACCGTCTCGTCGCCGCATACGCTCGTGATATCCACGCAATGCACGCTCGGCTTGCGGCAGACGGCGGACGTGCGACGTTCACCGCGATCGATGTGCCTGACGCACGCGCTCGTTGGGTCGAACCGGGCGAGGAGTACAACAAGATCGGCTACTTTCGCGTCTTTGGATCCAAGCTGCGCTATGATGAGGGTGGAGTCGGACATACGCTCGACATCAAATCGCTCATATCTTGGCGCGGCGAGTGGTACGTGGTGCACCTGAGCGTAATGAAATAGCAAGGCGGGAATCAACGCCCTTCCCATCGATCGGTCTTCCTGTTAATCCCGTTGAACGCAGCGCGCGCCCGGTTAACGGCTGCGCCCAACATGCCCCTTCCTAATGGCACGCGCATTGCGTCCAGGCTGCGAAACATGAGCGCTGATCAGTCGGCAGAGCAAATGACATCCAACGACAACGCAGAAGAACTTCGAGAAGACCAGGCGGACACGCGCGGGACGGAGCTTCGCCGGCGGATGCGCGAGCTGGTTGCGGATCTGATGCGCGACGTGCTCGTCGCAGTGACCGCAGCTTCACCCGCCGAGATTGGTGAGCTCATCGAAGACGCTGAGACGAACCGTCACCGCAATGAAGCCGCCTCGGCTGCACGGGCGGGTGATGATCGGCCAGGCGACTCTCTCAACATTCCGTCGAAAGCCCGCATGCGATCGGGAAATAGCGACCGCCGCAACGGCAGCGGCGAGATCGAGGAAGGCAGGGTAGCCCTCATCCCCCACGAGTCGTGGGCCCTTTCGTCAAACGACCCGTTCGACATTACGAGCCCGAGCGAGCTTCTGGCGTCGACGGATGAGCCACACCCGGCTCCCGAGTTCGTGGCGCCCGCCGAACTACCTGGCGATGTGACGTCAGACGCATCCATCGAGCCGGCACCCTCGCCCACGGAGAGTGCCACTGCGCTCCCACAAGACAAGGACGCAGCCAGCGAGCGCCGGCCGCGGATCGTTCTGCGCGAGGGCGAAATCCTACTCAGCGCAACAGGCTCAGGCGTCGTCATTCGACGCGAACGTCGGATCCCCTCTCCGCCGCGCTAGCGCTGGGGTCACGGGCTGGACTTCCCACCCCGCTGGTTGCATTCTCGCGCGCTGCCAACGTCGCTCGTTCGTCTTGCCTCGGTCGTAGCGGCGCTTGCCATTGCGTGCTCGAAGCCTTCCGAGCCGGCCTACGGTCGCGCCGTAGCGCCCGATACATCTTCTCGCGCATCATCGGATGGCTCGCTTCCGCCTTCCACTCCAAATAACCCCTCTATCGCCCCTACCCCACCCTGCGGGCGCGGACGATCCATGACCGTTCACTTCTACGACGTTGGCGAGGCGCTCTCGGCCCTCGTCGACTTACCCGACGGGCGACACGTGCTCGTCGACACGGGAGACGGCGCCCATCGCGCGGGCTGTGGCGAGGTCTGTGCAAACGCCGGGCGGCACCTCATCGAGCAACTGCGAACCGATTTGCAACGAGCAACGCTCGACCTGCTGTGGATCACTCATCAACACGCCGATCACATCGGTGGAACCTCCGAAGTGCTCGACGCGGTCGGCGCTGGAATCTACGTCGACAATGGGCGTGACGCGACAAAGCCCGAAGTGCGCCGCGCCCACCGCGCCGCGCGCGATCATGGCGTCACGATGGTCGTTGTCCAGCCGGAGCACACTGACATCCCCTTGGCTGGCTCGGGCGACCTGACATTCACGTCGATCGTGCCGCATGCGTGGCCCCGCGCGTGCGCCGTCGACCCCAACGAATGCTCGATTGCGCTGCGAATCGACTTCTGCTCCTCGTCCGTACTTTTCACTGGAGATGCCGAGCACGACGAAGAGACGCTGCTCGACCCGCACGGGCCCGTGACGCTGCTCCAGATCGCCCATCACGGAAGCGAAACGTCGACGACGCCGGGGTTTCTGTCCAAGGTCAAGCCGAAGTACGCGGTCATCTCCGCAGGAAAACCCGGCGAGGGTGACAATCGACTGTATTGCCACCCCCGCGCGCGCATCGTGGAGCGGCTGACGCGAATCCTGTTTGGCTTGGGGGAAATGGACGCAAGCTCGCCCGCCGCACAGTGGACACCGCTCGTTGCCTTCGATGGCGCGCGGTGCGACCGAGCGACTTCTACGGATTGGACTGCCGTGGCCGCGAGCAGCTTCATATGGGCGACGGAGCGGGACGGCGACGTGATCCTCACGACGACCGGAGACGGGCTCTTCCATCGCGAGCGAGCCCATGGGCGGTGAAGGACTGACCGATGGCGCACGCCTCGCCGTACGCTGCCGAGGACTCGTGAAGCGTTACGAACGCGGCGTGACTGCGGTCGACGGCCTCGACCTCGACGTCCGCATCGGCGAATGCTTTGGACTGCTCGGTCCCAATGGCGCCGGCAAGACGACGACCGTCGAAATTCTCGAGGGCTTGCTCCAACCCACGGGGGGTGACGTCGAAGTTCTCGGGACACACTGGGCCACCCATGAGCGCGCATTGCGTGAGCGGATCGGAGTCTCCCTTCAGCAGACGCATTTGCCCGCGCGACTTACCGTGGGCGAAATCCTCACGATGTTTCGGTCCTTCTATGCAAAGGGCGCCCCGGACGATCTGTTGCGCCTCATCTCGCTCGACGAAAAAAAGGACGCTCGGTACGAAAAGCTCTCCGGTGGCCAAAAGCAACGCCTTGGAGTCGCTTGCGCGCTCGTCGGAGACCCGGAACTTCTCTTCCTCGACGAGCCGACGACCGGGCTGGATCCGCAGTCTCGCCTGCAGCTCTGGGACGTCGTCGAGAGCCTGAAGCGCAGCGGCAGATCGGTGCTTTTGACGACACACTACATGGACGAGGCGGAGCGGCTTTGCGACCGAGTCGGCATCGTCGACCGTGGCAAGGCGATTGCCCTGGGGACGCCACGCGAGCTCATCGCGTCGCTCGGTGGTCAGGAGGTCATCGAGCTCACCCTGGCGCGAGACGCAACGCTGGACGAGTCGAAGGTCTCAACCCTTCCCGGCATCCAAGGGATACGGCGTCTGCCCGATGGCTTCGTCCTCTCGGTCGAACCGCTGCACGTGGCGCTTCCCGCGTTGATCGACCACCTTCGCGCGGCGGGAGTCGACCTCGAGCGCCTGTCGACGCGCCACGCAACGCTCGAAGACGTGTTTGTCGCGCAGACGGGACGGGGGTTGCGTGACTGAACCCCGCTCGCCGCTCTTCGAGCTGACGATGGCACGCCTTCGGCTGTTTCTCCGGGAGCCCGGGGCGGTCTTCTGGACATTCGGATTCCCGATCCTGCTGTCGATCGCACTCGGAATCGCCTTTCGGAACCGCGCGCCCGAGCCCACGCGCGTCGCGATTGCGGCCAACTCGGGGGCCGAACGCATCCTCGCCGAACTTGGATCGCCGCTCATCAAGGTTACGGTGGAGGACGAAGTCATCGCCGCCAAGCAGCTGCGATCCGGCAAAGTGACACTGGTCATCGTGCCAGGCGATCCCCTCACGTATCGGTACGACGAAACCCGCCCCGAGGCTCGGCTCGCGCGGATGCTCGTCGACGACATTCTGCAGCGTGCCGACGGACGTACCGATCCCGTGCGTGTCGCAGACGAACGAGTGACCGAAGCGGGCGCTCGCTACATCGACTTTCTGATCCCCGGGCTGGTCGGCTTCAACCTCATGTCGAGCAGCATGTGGGGAATCGGCTATTCGATCGTCGACATGCGCACGAAAAAATTGATCAAGCGCTTGATGGCGACGCCCATGCGGCGGAGCGATTTCTTGCTCTCGTTCATCATTGTGCGCGCGCTCTTCGTGGCAGTCGAGGTTCCGGTTCTTTTCGGTTTCGGTTGGATCGGGTTCGGCGTGCGCGTCTTCGGATCCCCACTTCTTCTCTTGGGGTTGAGCTTTCTGGGCGCCTTCACGTTCGCGGGCCTTGGCCTTCTCGTCGCATGCCGCGCCCAGAACACAGAGACGGTCAGCGGGCTGATGAACCTCGTGATCCTGCCCATGTCCATCGCGTCAGGCGTATTTTTTTCGACATCGAATTTTCCGGATCGCCTCCAGCCTCTATTGAGGGCTCTCCCGCTCACGGCTCTGAACGATGCGCTGCGCGCCGTGACCAACGACGGCGCCGGACTGGTCGACCTCGGTAGGCCCATCGCAGTCCTGGGCGCGTTCGGACTGCTTTCGTACGCCGCGGCGCTCAAGATGTTTCGGTGGCAGTGATCGTGCCACTTGGCTGGCGTCCACCGACATTTCGCGACGGTCCGGCTTGCTTGAGCTTTCCGGGAAAGACCCGACACGACGGTTGTTGAGCCCGCTCGAGTCTTTGGAGCGGCCTCCAGCGCTGGTGCCGATTGCCCTGCCGAGGTGCCGAGGACTGGTCATCAGCGGGGCAGCAATTGCAGCTGGTGACGCATTCACCGTATGATTCGCATCTTGCGCGGAGAGTCGAACCTGACTGTCCGTTCGAAAGAAGAGGCCTTCAAATGCGTAATCGAATCGTATTTGCTTCAGCCATGATCGTCGGCGCATGGGTCGGCGCATGCAGCGATAGTAGCCCCACGAGCAGCGACGCTGGTGCCGAGTCGGGGTCAAGCTCCAGTTCCGAGTCAGGTTCTAGCTCGGGGTCAAGTTCCGGGTCGAGTTCAGGCTCTAGCTCGGGTTCAAGTTCCGGCTCTAGCTCAGGATCCAGTTCCGGTTCGGGCTCGAGCTCCGGGTCGGCGACTGACGCCGGCGCCTGCGCACCGGGTGTGGGCGCGATGGTGGCGGCAAAGTGGGACTTCGCCGTGTCCCTCTCGACGCTCAACGGGGGCAAGGGCCAAGTCCTTTCGATTCATGTCTGCGACACCGTCGTGTGGACGAACGACGACGACATGATTACGCACTCCGTCGTGAGCACGGGAGGAGGGTTTACGTTCGCGACCCCGTCGGTCACGGGCACGAGCGCGGGAGTACCGCAGGGCAAAGTGCAATTCCCCATTGCGGGAACCTTCACCTATGAGTGTGGCGTCCACGGCAACGTGATGATCGGCCAGGTGACGGTACAGTAATTCGTCGGTTTTATCTTTGCGCCCGCATCGTTACATTGCGGGCCGCGACGCTCAGCTCGGTGTGGTGCGCGAGCCGTGATCGGCCTTCTGGGCACTTCCGTTTCGACAGCCGAGGGTTAACCTGCTTGTCATGAACTACACGAGCCAAGCGACACTCGACTCAAGCCGCGAGAGCGCCAGCGACGGCCTCTGGGTGACCTACCGATGGATGAGCCTCGGATTGGCGACCACGGGCGTCGTCGCGCTTGCCGTCGCGCACTCACCGGCGGCGCTCGACGTACTTGTTGGAAACCGGATCCTCTTTTACGTACTCCTTTTTGGACAGCTTGGACTCGTCGTCGCGTTGAGCGCCATCGCCACGCGTGTGAGCACGGCCGTCGCCGCGCTCCTGTTCTTCGCGTACGCCGCGCTGACGGGCGTCACGTTCTCGACCTTGTTTCTCGTTTATACTTCGACGTCGATTGCGGCAACGTACTTCGTAACGGCCGGTACGTTCGCTGGACTCTCCATTTT
>JALYHX010000843.1 GCA_030776305.1 Myxococcota bacterium | reverse complement strand
GCGCGATACTGTTCTGCGCGGGGGGGGCCGTTGCGTTTGCGGGCGCGGCGGGTGGTGAAGTCGAACTCGCAACGGCGGGGGGGGTCGGGGCGGGAAGCATCGGCGGCGGAGCGGCGTTATCTACGCTCACCGAGGCCGTCGGTTCCGCGGCTGGCGCGAACGCCTTGGTCATTCGCTGCGGGCCTAGCATCGGCAAGAGCTTCGGAGGTTCGTGCATGGCAGGCATAGGTACCCGCGTTGGCTCCGGCTCGAGAGCCGGCCCCTCCAGCGGGCGGCGGTCCTTTTCGGAAAGGGTGGTGGTGGGTTGCGGGTGGCTGCCGACCACTGCGCCCGCGCTGGGGGGCGGCCGATTGGCAACCGCGTTCGAACGCGACAGGTGCATCATCAGAAGCGTCGCGCCTGCGATTGCGACCGCAGATGCGACGACGACCATGCTCATGCCAGGGCGCCGCGCCTTCGGCCGTGCCGCGGACGCGGTCGGCGGCAAGGTCATCTTGCTCGCACTGCGCTCCTGGACGGCGGCAGAGCCCTCGGAGTTCGGAGGCGGCAATGTGGACGCCTCCTTGGACACGCGAGGGCGCAGGGGCTCCGCTGTCGGCGATTGGACCGCGACGAGCGCTCGAAGATCCATGCGCATCTCGCGCGCGGACTGATAGCGGTCTTCCTTTTTCTTTTTCAGTGCCTTGAGACAGATCGATTCAAGACGCGGGTCCACGTAGGGTACCAATTTCGTCGGCGGCACCGGGTCGTCTCTCACGTGCTGTATGACGACGTCGATCGGCGTCGTACCCTCGAAGGGCACACGTGACGTGAGCATCTGATAGAGAATGACCCCGATCGAGTAGATGTCGCTGCGCGTGTCGAGCGTTCCGCCTTGGCCCTGCTCGGGCGACATGTAATGCGGCGTGCCGATGATGATGCCCTCGGTGAGCCGGGGCATCGCTCGCGAACGCGATGAGTCGCTCTGCTCGGTGAACTTTGCGATGCCGAAGTCGCACACTTTGACGACGTCGTGCGATGCGCCCTCGTCGTCATTGCCCCGCTGGACCAGGATGTTCTCCGGCTTGAGGTCTCGGTGCACGATTCCCATGTCGTGAGCGACGGCGATCGCCGCGAGCGCCTGCGACAAAATGTCGGCGATTCGTCTCCCCGACATCGGCCAGTCCTCGGCCATGAGCGCAAATAGGTCGCGCCCGGCGAAGTATTCCATGGCGATGTACAGAAGGCCGTCCGGCTCGTGGCCAAAGTCGAGGACCCGCACGGAATTCGGATGGTCCAGCCTGCTGGCCGCTCTCGCCTCGCGCTGGAAGAGGGAAATATGCATCGGATCGCGCGCCCGCTCAGGGTGCAGCACCTTGATCGCGATTGCCTTCTCGAGGGCGATTTGACGCGCCTTGTAGACCGCTCCCATCGCGCCGACGCCAATGAGCGATTCGATCAGGAATTTGCCGGCGATCGTGCGGCCGACGAGAGACGCCTCCGTCGACTCATTCATAAAGAACCCTGGGTTCTCGAACGTACCACATTGGCGTGCGCATCGTCTTAGCGCAAAGGAGCGTCTCCGGCTGCTCCATGCGCTTCTCATTTTCGCGTACGTTCGCGCGTGTTCTCCGGCGTGGGCGTGCCGCGGCGATCCCAGTCGCCACCGCCAGCGAATGACGTTGGCTCCGGCGAAAAAAAGGATGAAGCTGCCATGCTTCATGAGCGCGGTCCCGAGTCCGGCACCGACCGAAAAGGCATCGCGGCGATGGTCCGCCGTGACGTGGCTCTGGAGTCGCCGCTTCGCGCTCGTCTACGTCGCGCTAGGCGCGTGGTTCATTCTCCACGTGGCTCGCTTCCATGACGCCCAGACGGGCTTCGCCCCGATGGTGCTCTTCGGCGATCGGTTTGCTTCCGAGCGCCTCACGCGCCTTCGCGACGTACCGCTCTATACGTACCGAAATTCGGCCGGATACGACGGCCAGTTCTACGCGCAGATCGCCGTGGCGGGCAATCCGTTCGATCCGGAGCTGCGTACGGCCCTCGATTCCCCCGCCTATCGCACCGGTCGCATCCTTCTGCCCGTGATCGCGCACGTTGCTGGGTTCGGGCGGCCCACCCTCGTGCTGGCGGCGTACGCCCTCTCGAACGTGGTCTGCTGGTTGCTGCTCGCGTGGGCGACGGCGCGGTGGTGGTTTCCTCCCACCAGCGTCGACAATCTGCTGCGGTGGATCGGCACGATGTTCGGCGCCGGGATGCTCGTGAGCGTCTCGCGCAGTCTGACCGACGCGCCCGCACTGTTGTTCGTCGCGACGGGTGTGCGCTGCATCGAGATGAACCGCGGACGCCTCGGCGCGAGCCTCCTCGCAGCTGCCGGCCTCGTCCGCGAAATGAGCGTCCTCGCAGCGGCGGCATTCGTGCGCCCGATCTCACGCGGGCGGAGCGCGTGGCGGCGAGACCTTCTGTCTGCCTGCGCATGTGTCCTTCCGGCCGTAATCTGGTTCGGCGTCCTGTCCGTGCACTACGGCGCGGCGTCGAAGGGGGGACTTGGCGCTCTGGGCTTCCCCCTCGTCGCGCTCATCGACAAATGCAAAGCCATTGCTTCGACGGTACAAACCGCGGGTCTGAACGACGCGCAGGACGATATCTACGTCGTCGCGGCGGTCCTGGTGCAGGTCGCCTTCGTACTCGGCCGGCCGCGCCCGGCCCTGCCTTGGTGGCGTGTCGGCGCGGCGTTCGCCGTTCTTGCGCTCTTTCTCGGGGTTGGTCACTGGGAGGACGCGCCCATGGCCGTTCCGCGAACCTTGCTGCCACTCACGCTCGCGTTCAACGTCCTCGCGCCGCGCACGGGAGCCGGGCTCGCGTTGATCCTGGCTGGCAACCTCACCGTGCTGTCGTCGTCCAGGACATTCGACCCGTTCGGTAGTGAACAAACCACTTTCGCCGAGGAGCTGACGTGCGACTTCGCTTCGGGCTGGCATGGCCCAGAGCACCTGGGGATGCGGACGTGGCGCTGGTCCTCGGGCTCGGCGCTCCTGACGTTTCACAATCCAGCCGCGAGGCCGATTCCGATCGTGATCGACTTCGCCCTGCTAACGCGGACGGACAGGACCGTCGTGGTCTCCGCCGATGGCGTGAGCCAATCGGTGACCCTCAAGGGGTCGCACGGCGTTCCGGTGCATTTTGGCCCGGTCGAATTGCAGCCCGGCGATACAGCGGTTGCCTTCGAGACCAGCGAACCTGCATGGGCCGAACCCGGACCCCATGGTCGCCCGCTTGCGTTCTCGCTTCAGAACTTGAGGGTCACGGTGGTTCCGACGCCGGTGGAAAGTCGCTGAATGGCTCCCTGTGGGGTCTCCATCGTCCTCTTTACCGAACGGGATCGGCGGTGTGCCGTGGTTCGAGCCCGGTGGG
>JALYHX010000842.1 GCA_030776305.1 Myxococcota bacterium | reverse complement strand
TCCCCAGTGAGAACATTGTCTTTTGTTTCCGCTACTTGTAACATTTTCAGGCCCTCGACCTCGGTAATCTGCTGGGGAGCGGCTCCCCAGCGGCGGCGCCTTCGGATCGAGCGTCTCAATCTTTTCGACCACTTGCCGTGTCGACGCCCACCGGTACGCAAGTTGCGATAGGGCCTCTCGATGCCGACGGCTTAGGCGGGGCGCGTTGACCCCCCGTAAAGCCAATTTCCGTTCACCACTCGCACTCCAACATTGACCAAATGCCGACTGCGCATATCGCGCAAGTAGGTATTCGTTCGCCCATTCACGTATCCCGAGATTCATGATGCGCCAAGCCTCTACTGCTACCGCCCCCCTCGTCTATACGTCGCCAAGCGAGAGCCAGACGCGCCGAACGAGCGCCCTCTCGAGCGCGCTCGCTTTCATCGCCGAGCTCTTGGGCGACGAGCGGGTGGTGGAAGTGATGGGCAACGCCGACGGCGTCGTCTGGGTGGATCGGCTGGGAGAGGGCCTATCGCGCACGGCGGTGCGTGTGAGCCCGAGCGAGGTCGAGCGGATGCTGCGGCTGGTCGCCGCCGAGATGGCCTGCGAGCTCAACGCGCAGAGCCCCTCGCTGTCGGCAAAACTGCCCCCGCCCTGGGGCGCGCGGCTTCAAGGCGCCATCCCGCCCATCGTCGATGCACCCGTGTTCGCATTGCGCAAACCGGCGGTGCTCGTCTTCTCGCTCGACGACTACGTCGACAAGCGCATCGTGACTGCTGCCCAGCGCGAGGCCCTGACCCGGGCCGTGCTCGCGCGCGACAACATCCTCATTGGAGGCGGCACGGGCTCGGGCAAGACGACGTTCGCCAATGCGCTCCTGCGCGTCGTCGCCGAAACCAACGATCGCGTGCACATCATCGAGGATACGCCGGAGCTTCAGTGCGCGGCCCCAAACAAGCTCCAGGTCCTCGTACAGCCGGGCGTGCACACCTGGCGCGACGCCATCATGGCCGCGATGCGCTTTCGGCCGGATCGCATTCTGGTCGGTGAAGTCCGCGACGGCTCCGCGCTGGAGCTGCTCAAGGCCTGGAATACCGGCCACCCCGGAGGCCTGGCGACCGTCCACGCCAACGACACCCGCGCGATGCTCGATCGGCTTTGCCAGCTGATTGAGGAGGTGGTTCACCCGGCGCCGCGCGCTCTGGTCGCCCAGACCGTCCAGGTCTGCGTCCACATCTGCCGCGACAAGTCCCACCCCGCCGGCCGCCGCTTGTCTGGACTCGATCGCGTGTGCGGTCTCGCTCCAGACGGGAGCTGGCAACTCGAACGCATCGCGTGAACCCGCCCCCCACCCCACCGAAAAGAACCCATGACCCACACGATCGCTTACCCCCCTCGCACCAACGATCCGATGCGCCTCCGAGCTCGCATTACGCAGCTTGTCGTCATTGCCGTCTTGCTCCTCGTGTCGACCGGCGCCGCCCACTCCGGTGGTCTCGGCGGCCTCGGGGGTCTGGGCGGCGGCATGCCGTGGGAGGGCCCCTTGCAGCAAATCGAAGCGTCGCTGACCGGACCGGTCAGCCACGTCATTGGCGCCTGCTCCATCATCTGCCTGGGCTTCGGTGTCGCATTTTCCGAGGGCGGCTCGGTGATGCGCAAAGCCCTTTGGGCGGTGCTCGGATTGGCGATTGCCTTCAACGCCGTGTCTTGGGGACTCGGGTTTCTCGGCTTCTCGGGAGGCCTTCTCGTATGAACGCGCGGCCCGAGGGATTCGAAGTGCCGCTGCATCGCTCGCTCGTCGAGCCGATGCTGCTCGCCGGCCTTCCTCGCACGGTCGCGCTCGTCCTCTGGACTGCGGTCGGCGCGTTCGTGCTCGGCCTGCATCAGGTGTGGGTCCTGCCCATTGGTCTGGTGCTGCACATCGCCGCAGGGGCCGTGACCAAGAGCGACCCGCACTTCTTCGAGATCCTCATTCTCGCGGTCAAAACGCAGAAGCCCCTGGACCCCTGACCGCCCCTCCCCCCCGGAGCCCCACATCCCATGCTGAGTTTGCGTGAGTACCGAGAGCCATCGAGCCGCCTGCCCGACCGCCTGCCCTGGGCGTGTCTCATCGCGCCGGGCGTGGTGCTCCAGAAGGACGCCATCTTTCAGAAGACGATCGCGTTTCGCGGTCCCGATCTCGCGAGCTCGCTCGACGCGGAGCTCTTGGTCGCCGCCGCGCGCATCAACAACGCCCTGCGCCGCCTCGGATCGGGATGGGGCCTATTTATCGAAGCGCAACGCTTCGAATCGAGCGCCTACCCCAAGGCCTCGTGGCCGCACCCCGCCGCCGAGGTCGTCGACCGGGAACGCGCCCGCAGGTTTCAAG
>JALYHX010000841.1 GCA_030776305.1 Myxococcota bacterium | reverse complement strand
TCGCGCGCGCGCGGCAAGGACCAGTCGACTCGTCGAATACAGCGTTGCGTTTCGAGACAGAAGGAGCAGGCGCATGGTGCGAGCAGGCCCCGGGCGGTTCCCGGTAGGTCGGGGGACCGGGAAGGCTACGCGGCGGCGCGATGGATGCAACCGGCGCGTCCGCGGCCCGAGCTCAGCCGACGATTAGCGCGCGTTTATGGCTGCTGCTGCCATCGGCGCAGGCGAGGGCGTGGCGGCGGCGGCCCATATCTTGGGGCCGAACTCCAAGGCGACGATGATCGCCAACCCGAAGAGGCGGAGCCAGAAGTGCGTGCGCCGTGCCATTGCTGCTAACCCGACAAGCAGCCAGTGCACGCAACGTGCCGTTTACGAATGCGCCTTCGCCTAGCATCAATCGGGAGAAACCTTCGGTTCTCTGCATGACGCCCGCGTCGTACTTTTGCACAACTAGTTCTCAATCCGACAGGTGACGTATCGCGTTGCCCCGTTCGGCGGTTAGCCCGTTGCGCGTCGGAAGGAGGCGAGCGCCGCGGCGCACATTGCAATGGCAAAAGCGACCTGAGCGCCGACGTCGACCCCGGTCGCAAACGAATGCGCCTGGCCAATCGCCGCCCGCATCAGATCGACGCCGTAGCTGATCGGATTCGCGACGAAAAGGACTCGCATCCACTGCGGCATTCCCTCCGGCGGGAAGACACCGCCCGACAGGAAGTAAAGCGGTAGAACGACGAAGTTCGAAACGACCCCGAAACCTTCGAACGTTCGCATGCGGCTTCCGACGGTCACCCCGAGCGCGGTGACGGCAAGCGACATCGTCACCATCGCCAGCCCAAGGCGCGCTGCGGCGAGCGGGCCAAAATGGACGCCGACGAAAGGCGCAAACGCCGCTGCGACGGAACCCTGGAGCACGGTGACGCTCGCACCGGCGATCGTCTTGCCGAGGACGATGGCTCCTCTGGAGACGGGAGCCACGAGGACCGCGCGCAGCATCCCGAACTCTCGGTCCCAAACGATCGTGATCCCCTGGAACATGCCGCCGAAAAGTATGGTCATCGCGATGGCGCCGGCATACACGAACTGGCGATACCCCAGTCCTCCTGGCTCGTTGCTCCCGGCCAGTGAGCGATGGAGACCGCTCGCGAAGAGCACCATCCAGATGGCAGGCCGACCTATCGCCCCCAGAATCTGGCTCCGATCGCGCGAGAAACGGATGAGATCACGACGCGTCAGCGCGACGATCGCCGCCAGATCCGTTGCCAGCGGCGACATGAGCCGGATAGGAGTGGCCGTGCCCCCATCCATCACGACTAGTTCCCGGCTGCTGCCTTGCGTATCAATTCGTCGAGTGAATCGTGAGTGGCAGGATGCGAGGCCGGCGGCTTGGCGGGTGGCATCACTGTCTTCGCCGCTGGGCCGCTTGAAGGGACGGTGGGACTTGCGACGGCGGGTCTCCACGCAGGCCGCAACTCGGCGTGGTGCATGGGCCGCGGCGCGCGAACGGTGAATGAATTGTCGGCGGTTGCCTGCGCTGCGGGGTCCGTCCCCGTCGGCGCAAGTGCAGCGGGCTGGGGTAGGGCGGTCGGGGCCGCCGTCCGGGGGGGGGCCGCCGGGGCCGGGATCGAGACTACGGGGCTCTCCGTAGATGCAGCGACGGCGTTGCTCGGTCGTTCCGGACCGGATGCCGAGGAATGCGACGTCAGGGTCTGGCCGAGAACGAGCCCTCCGACCATGGCCGCAGCCAGCGCCGCGCCAGAAAAGACTGCCCATGCGCCGCGCCAACCCGAATTTGGCGCAGGAATGAGGCTGCGAAATGGCGAGGCCGGGGCTCCGGGTTGGGCAGCGGTTGGGCCGGCCGTCGCGGCGCCAAAGAACGAGGACCGCCGAGGGGGTGTGACCGCCTGCGGCATCGGCATCGAAGTGACCGCGGGGGGCACTGTGACACGCGAGCCCGTGATGGCTGCACTCGAAGACTCGGGTGCCGGAGGCGGCCTGCTCGGCTCCCTCGGCATCGCAGCTGCAAGTTTGGCCAGTTCTTTCAACTCCTGCCGCGTCTGATCTCGCGTCGCCATGGGTTTCCGTCCATCGTGGCCCATATTGACCTACTCGAACACTGATAGGCGCGTCTCACTTGCATTTCGGTCGCACCGTGTGTGCGTTCAACGCTTGCAGCAAAGGTCAATTCGAAATCACCGACGCCCACGCGCACGGAGGTTCGCTCCCATCTCGGCGTGCCTGCCCGCGTCTTCGTCACGCACGTCGCGAATCCCCTGGCCGGTTAGAGCCACGAACGCGTCCTCCAGCTTGGGCCGGACGATCGTCGCTTCGCGAATCCCCGCACCACGCTCTGCGAGTCGCGCCAGCATGACTTCTGGCCGCTCCCCCTCGATGACGAGCGCGCCAGCTTCGTTGCGCACGTTCCAACCGAGCGCGCGTGCGGCCGACGCGCCTTTCTCATCGTCTTCGCACCGTAGGAGGAGCCGCTCGCCCCCCGCACGCGCAACGAGCGCAGCAGGTGAGCCGCGCGCAACCAATCGTCCGTGGTCGACGACGGCGACATCGTCGCAGCGCTCCGCTTCATCCATGTAGTGCGTCGTCACGAAGACCGTGCGCCCGCGGCCCCGCGCGATCGCTGCGAGTTGCTCCCACACGTTGCGTCGTGTTTGCGCGTCCAGCCCCACGGTGGGCTCGTCGAGAACCACGACGGCCGGTTCGTGCAGCAGAGCTCGTGCGATCTCGAGCCGCCGCTTCATGCCGCCGGAAAACGTTCGAACCCGCTGCTGCGCAGCCGAGGCCAGCCCCACGGACGCCAGCCGTGCGTCGATGCGCGCTGCGCGCCCCGATGGCTCGATGCCGTAGATCGAAGCAAAGAGGTCCAAGTTCTGGCGCGCGGTCAAGCGATCGTCGAGGGAGCTCTCCTGGAAGACGACTCCGATGGATCGGCGAACTTCCCGCGGATTTTTCACGACGTCCCACCCCGCAACCATTGCCTCGCCCGCGGATGGGGTCAGGAGGGTGGTCAAGATCGCGATCGTCGTGCTCTTTCCGGCGCCGTTTGGGCCCAGCAACGCGAAGAGTGTCCCGCGATTGACCTCGAGGTCCAGCGCATCGAGGGCACGAAGTGCTCCGTAGTTGCGTGACAAGGCTCGGGTGCGTATGACGGGCTCGTCGCTCATGACACGGCCACGGTAGCAGCCATTTGACAACGTCATCCCCGCCGGTAGTCACTGTGAGAAGCTCCGATGGTCGAGTCTCGCGCGGATCACGAACAAGAACTCGAGCCGCTGCCGCCGGTCGACGGTGATTCGAGCGACCCACCCGAGACGGAGCCCGACTACGGCGACCTGCTCGAGGACACGACCGAGGAAGCGACGCTGGACGACGCAACGGGCGAAAGCGATCCGGTGGACACCAGCGATCTCGATCTCGACGACGGGGACGGCTGGCTTGGAGAGGCCGGCGAAGCGCAGGATCTCGATCTCGACAATATGACCATGGTCTATTTTGGGGATGAGGCATCGCCTCTCGAGCGCGCGCCGTCTGGCCCCGTGCCAGGACGCGATCAAGAACCCAACGATGAGCCGGGCGTGAGCGAAGAAGATTTCGGTTTTGGCGACGCGCCCGAGCGTGGTGGTCTCGACGCAGGTGAGGAAGGACCGTTGGACGCCGACGAGGAACTCCGTGAAGTAGACCTCCCGGCGCTCGACGCGGACGAAGAGGGGGAGCTGGATGACGCGGCACTTGTCGATGCGGCGTTTGCCTCTGACGAGCCTCTCGGGTTGCCCTGGGCCGCCAGACCCTGGGCGCGTGTGGGGGCGCCGGTGGGCCTCGTCGGGGCGACGGCGATTGCATGTGCACTGCGCGGTGCCCTCGTGGTCGGGCGATCCGAGGCAGGGACGACCGAGTTGGTGCGTGTCGATCTCGAGGGGACGTGTGAACGCCTCCCGGCGGAAGGTCTCGACGTGTCGGACGTGCAGGCACTTGCCGTCGACGGAC
>JALYHX010000840.1 GCA_030776305.1 Myxococcota bacterium | reverse complement strand
ACATGGTCCTTCGTTTTACCGTCGTCGTGAGCGGATTCGACGGGAGCGAGAACCTTCAAGTGTGGGCCTCCAAGTCGAGCGACTGCACGGCAGCGCCGGACCGGGGAGTGGGCGGCTCGGGCTCCGTGGTACCGACGTGCTGGCTGGTCAACCAGGGATTCACGGCGCAGACCCACGCGGCGCGGACGACCCTCCAGTTCGATGTACGCGTTCAGGATCTCGTAGGCCTTCAGAACTCGCCTCCCTATCCTGCCAACTACGTGGCCCAGGGACCGAGCGCCTGCACGGCGCAGCCCACGTTCGTTGCCGTCCCGATGACCGTCAACTTCGTTCCGATCAACTCGGGAAATGGCGCCCTCTTGGGTACGGCGTTTCAATACAAGATTTCCGCGGACCTCATCGGTCCGCCCGCCCCCTCAGGCGTCGGCGAAACCGTGGGCGACACGCTCTTCATCGCCACCTGGACTCTGAACACGGATACGGACACGGCGGGCTACGACGTGTTCATCGATCCGATTCCCGGCCAGGAGGGCAATGCATCGAGCGTCACGCCGGACGGCTCGATTCTCGTTTGCTCGGACGGCGCGTCGTCCGCGGCGACTGCGCAGGACGCGGCGGCCGACGGCCTCGAAGGAGGCGACGACGGGTCCACCACCGACGCAGCGATCGTCGCTTCAAGCCCCGATGCCGATTGCCACTACCTCAATGTCGCCGGCAGCTCCGGCACGCAGAACAGTTGCACGAGTACGGCCCTCGCCGGCGGCATCGTTCAGGACGGGGGATCCGTTCAACAGTACGACGACGCGGGCAATCCGATCGACGGAGGGGCGAGCAGCGGTAGCGGGGGGCTCTCGACGATTCCGCTGCCGTACCTCGTCAACCCGGGTTCGACGGGCGTCACCGTCTCGGATCGGTCGACCAACTCGTATACGGTCAAGGGGCTCAAGAACAACAACTGGTACAATGTCGTCGTCGCCGCAGTCGACAACTCGGGGAACGTCGGGCCGCCTTCGCCCGAAGTATGCGATTTTCCGGCCTTGGTGAACGACTTCTGGACGGTCTACCGCCAAGCCGGTGGGGGCGCCGGCGGTGGGTTCTGCGCGCTGGAGGCGGTCGGCGAGCCGGTGCCCTGCGCTGCCGGTATCGCACTCGTCCTCGTGACCGGGGGGCTGGCGCTGCGTCGCCGGAGGAAACGTTGACCCTCGCGCGCGTACCGTTGGCGCTCGTCATGGCATTCGGAACGTTGCTGTTGCCGATGGCGGCGCGCGCACAAGAAGGTCGCTCGGGGTTGCTGGACGCCAGGCACGAGACCTACGCGTCGCCGCAGCACTTCGCCATGGAGGTGCGCTTCTCTCCGTTCACGCCGGCCGTCGACAGCGACCCCGCGCTCCAGGGCAACACTCCCTATGCATCGGTGTTCGGAACGTCCGCTCATCTGCTCCTGGCGGCCGAGTTCGACTGGCAAGCGGCGCGCATTCCTCACGTCGGCACGATCGGCCCAGGTCTCGGCGTCGGCTATTCAACGGTCAGTGGCAAGGCCAAGTTCGCCGTGGCGCACAACAACACGACGGACTCCGGCGAACAAACTACCCTCGATATTTTCCCTTTCTACGCCGTGGGTGTTCTCCGCGCCGACGTCCTCTGGCGTGAGCTGCGTGTTCCGCTCGTGCCTTATGCCAAGCTCGGCTTCGCGATGGCCTTGTGGCGCGCTTCGAACACGCTCGGCACCTCGAATTTTCAGGGGGTATCGGGGACAGGGCACACGTTCGGCACTCAGTTCGCCCTTGGCCTTGCGCTCAATCTGAACGTCTTCGACGAGTACTCGGCTCGGAACTTCGACGAGTCGATGGGCGTGAACGGCACCTACCTCTTCGCCGAATGGTCGCGCGCTGACTTGACCGGTCTCTGGGCGCAGCGGGACGCGTTGCGCGTAGGCGGGACGTACTGGACATTTGGGCTTGCGTTCGAATTCTGACCTCACGGATACGCCCCAAGCGCGGCATTTCGTCACGAGGCGGAATGGTCGCGTCCGTCACATGGTCCAATGTTTTCAATTGGTTGCGCCAATCGGGAGAGGGCACGGCCACTGCAGAGAGGCGACCCGCCCCCCCTCGCCGAGAGGGCAACACAAACCCAGAATCGAAGGAGACAGAGATGACGACCCAGATTGACTCCGAGCGCCCGAAGAGCAGCCGCGGCTTCGCGTCAATGGACAGCAGCAAGCAACGCGAGATCGCACGCAAGGGCGGCAAGGCTGCCCACGCGCAAGGTCGCGCACACGAGTTCAATCCCGACGAGGCCCGCAACGCCGGTCGCAAGGGCGGCGAAATCGTGAGCCGCGACCGAGCCCACATGGCCGCCATCGGCCGTGCCGGCGGTCAGGCCCGCGGGCGCAACCGCGCTCTCTCACACGCCGGCTCGACGCAGGACGAGGGTAGCGTTTCGGCGAGCGAATCGCAATCGACCGCGTCGGCGGCCGAATAGGGCGCGTTGCTCCGTATTCTCTCCGCCGGGTCTTGCTTAGCGCAGGTATTGGGCGAGAGGGATTTTCTGGGTCTTGATCGCGCTCGCGACGAGTCCCGCGAGCTTCGCGGCACCGGCCAGATTGGTGTGCGTCCGGTCGGTGCCCCCAGCGTGGAATTGCATCGCGGCGGCTTCGGATCCGAGCGAGTTGTACCAAGCGATCGAGAGCGTCGTCAGATCGATGTACGCAACGCCCTTCGCCGCTGCTGCCGCCTTGGCCGCCGCCGCATGAAGGCCAGATTGGTCACCCTCGACGCTGCCCACGAATTGCACCCGAGCCGGAGGGGACACGACGATCGGCGTGACCCCGGCGGCGAGCGCATCGCTCACATACCCTTCCAGATTGGCCTGTACGACGGCGTCCGTTACGCCCTTGTCGTTGTGTCCGAATTGGATGATGACCCAGTCGCCCTTCGTCCATTTTGCCTTGATGTCGCTCCAGTACGGGAAGCCCGCAGAGCTTGCACCGCTGTTCGCGTAATTGGCGATTCCGACCGGCGGAGCAAAATACTCGGGCAACATCTGACCCCACCCACCGAACACGTTGCCGGTCTGGTCACACGTCGTTGAATCGCTGGCCATATAGACCATGATCGGTTGCGTGGCTGCCGACGCAAGGGAGTACCCGATGGCGGTGATCTGCGGGGGCGTGGCCGCCGGGCCGGAGAAAAATAGGTCCAATCCAGGATAGCCGCCGGGACCGCCCGCGTGGTTCGGTTGCCCCTCCATCGGCCGCGCGTTGACCACGAACGCGTATTCTGTCGACGCACCCGCGGCTGTCGTCACGGGAGCCAAGAGAGCACGACTGGACTCGGCGGCGATGAACGTTTGACCTGCGGCCGCGCCGCCAAGCTGGACCGTCACCACGTAGTTTCCCGCGAGCGCGATGGCCTGAGGGGTTGGGGTCAGAGCACTGTTGTAGGTCGGCCCCCCAAAGAGGCATTCGATGCAAACGGGGCCGGCGCCGCCGCCGGGGCATAGGCCTCCCGGCATCATCGTGGTCGTCTGGCACATCGCCCGGTTCGCCGCGGTCGGCTGGGGATAGCCCGACGGAACACTGCCACCGAGTCCCGGCATGTAAACGCCGCCCTCCAGGGGAGGAACGTAAGCGTCTGCCGCGCCGGCGTCCGTCACGGGCATGTCGGTGCAGACCCCGTTCACACACTTCGCGGTGGCACTCGCCTGGCAGTCGTTGTCATTGGTGCACAGCTGCGTCTGTTGCGCGGTGCAGGCGACCACGCAGACCGGGGCAGCCCCGGCGGATTGGCAGCACGAGTTGGGCGCGTTGCACGGGCTTGCACCGCAAGCCACCGCCGACGCTCCCGCTCCGCTGCTCCCCGAGCTTCCGCTGCCGCCGGGGCTCCCCGAGCTCGAGCTACCACTGTTGCCGGGCGCTGCGCCCCCGCCGCCACTGCTGGTCGCCGCGTCCGAACCAGCGACACTGATCCCCCCGCTGCCGCCAGAGCTCGAGCCTCCTGAGCTGCCGCCCGCGTTCGACGGCGTCGTGCCGCTGCCATTTCCGCATGCGGCGACGGATGCGAACGCCAAGAAGCCTAAGCGGGGGGTGGGTCCAAGATTCATCGAGAGCCTCCAAGGGTAACTGTGTCTCGTGCTTCACAAACAGATTGCAACGAGACGCTCGAGACGGCGAATCACCGTCAAGCTGAGAAAATTCCCGCCAGCCTACATTGAGTGCAGTTTGGGAGGGTTTCCGAGTGTCTGCTGCTCGCGTGTGATGAATGATTGGACGGAGACACCCGAAAACACTCTTAATGACGACTGACCGCCCGACCGGGTTTTCGTATCGGAAGGACTGGGGACTAGCCATGCTTCTTCGTCGATCGTATGTAAAGTGCGCGCTCCTGCTCGTCGTCCCGCTCGCTGCTTGCAGCTCGCCGGCACCGGGCAACGGTTTTCCCAGTGAAGACAGTGGTGGCGCGTCGGGATCATCGGGTGGGACTGGCATCAGCAGTTCCTCGGGCAGCGGGGGCTCGTCCGGGAGTATGGCGTCTAGCGG
>JALYHX010000839.1 GCA_030776305.1 Myxococcota bacterium | reverse complement strand
AACAAGTTCCTGCTCCTGACGTCGCTCCTCGTCGGTTACGCGTACGCGATGGAGTTTTTCATCGCCTGGTACTCCGGTAACGAGTACGAGATGGCTCACTTCCTCAAGAACCGGCCGACGGGCCCGTACTGGTGGGCCTGGGCATGGATGGTCGGCTGCAACGTAGTCGTGCCCCAGCTCTACTGGTTCAAGCGCCTGCGAACGAGCATCCCGGTGATGTTCATCGTCTCGATTCTCATCAACGTCGGGATGTGGTTCGAGCGGTTCGTCATTATCGTCTCGTCACTGAATCGCGATTTCTTGCCGAGCGCGTGGGGTTTGTTTCGTCCGACGATCATCGACATTGGTACATTCGTCGGCACCATCGGAGTCTTCTTCACGCTCTTTTTGCTCTTCATGCGATGGCTGCCGATGGTCTCGATGACCGAGGTGAAGGGGACGATGCCGCAAGCCGATCCACACCGGCGTGCCAAGGAGGATCGGCAGCCGGCACCGGTGGCGGCGGCGAGGGTGGGGCTCGAGGCGAACGAAGGACTGCTCCCGGAGGGCGCAGAGTGATGGACCGGAAAGCGACGCGCAACGGTGGCCGCGCGCCGTCGGTCGTTCTGGCCGAATTCCCTACCGCGCACGACGTTCTACAAGCGGCCGAGAAGGTCCGCGATGCGGGCTATGCCCGTTGGGACGCGCACACGCCGTTCCCGGTGCATGGGATGGATCGTGCCATGGGGCTCAAGGACTCGAAGGTCGGCTGGATCGTGATTGGGTTCGCACTGACGGGCATGACCGGCGCGTTCATCATGATGCATTGGATGAACGGGGTGGATTACCCGCTGAATGTTGGAGACAAGCCCGGTGGCGCTCCGGGGGCGCTCCCGTCGATGGTCCCCATTTTGTTCGAGCTGTCGGTGCTTCTGTCTGCGTTCGGCGCATTGCTCGGGATGTTGCACCTCAATCGCCTTCCGAGGCACCATCACCCGCTGTTCGAGTCCGAGCGCTTCCGTCTCGTAAGCGACGATCGGTTCTTCATCTCGATCGAAGCCGACGATCCCAAGTTCGACGTCGACAAGACGCGAACGCTGCTCGAGGGAGCGCATGCGAGCTACATCGAAGTGATCGAGGAGGACGTGACTTGAAGGCCGCGATCCTTCCCAATCTGCGTCGTGCGGGCGTGTTCATCCTGGCGTGTCTCGCCGTAGGCGGCTGTCGCGATCAGAACAGCGACGAGCCGCCCATCCTGCTCGAGCGCAACATGTACGACTCCGAGCGATACAATCCCGAGTCCTATTCGCAGTTCTTCCCCGACCACCGCACGATGCGCGCGCCCGTCGAAGGGACGGTCGCCCGGGATCGCTATGAGGACGATCCCGAGACTGCGACCGGACTGCTCGCCGACCGATCCGCTTACGCAATGACGATACCGCAGGCCGTCGTGCAGCACGGCGGGGGTCTCGAAAAGATGCTCGCACGCGGGCAGGAGCGCTTCGGTATCTACTGCGCGCCGTGTCATGGGCTGACGGGCGATGGCAAGGGGATCGTCGTGTGCAAGCGTGACAAGATGACCGACCCGTGCGAGTCGCGCGGCTTTCCTCCGCTCCCTTCCTACGAGGATCCTCGCATCCGTACGCTGCCGGACGGGCAGCTCTTCGCGACGATCAGCCATGGCGTTCGTACGATGCCGGCCTATGGCCCGCAGATCCCGATCCCCGATCGCTGGGCCATTGTCTCGTATGTCCGCGCGCTCCAGGTCAGCCAGATGGCCGCAGCAAAACCTTCGCAACCGGAGCCCAAGAAGTGAGCACGCAGGCCAAGAAGACGAGCGCGGTGGCGTCCCCGGATTACCGCATCGGGCTCGATTCACCGTGGGTAGGGGCGTGGAAGATCGCCGGGGGCATCGGCATCGTTGGGTTGGCGGTAGGGCTCTATGGCTACAAGACAGACCCGACGCGCTTCGCGTATTCGTATCTATTCGGGTACTTCGTCTCGCTGAGCTTGGCGCTCGGGAGCATGTTCTTCGTGCTCGTCCTCTACATGACGAAAGCCGCGTGGGGAGTGACGGTACGACGCATCGCCGAGCTTTTCATGCGGCCCATGGGCGCGCTGGCTTTCCTCGTCATTCCGCTCGTCTTCATGCTCCCGCAGCTCTTTCCGTGGATGGGCGCGAAACACGTGAACACCGAGTCGAGCGCCGAGGTCGCACCGGCGCACGGAAGCGGGGCCGAAGAAAGGGCGACCGCTCTCGCCGAGGCGCGTGGTAACGCCGCGCGCGAACCACTGGCGATGCGAGAGCGCCCGGTTGCGGACGCGAACCGAATGGTCGCCGCGGAGGAAGGTGCCGAGGCGCAGATCGTCGCCCACAAGCGGCCGTTTCTGAGCCCGAGATTCTTTCTCGCGCGCCTGTTTCTCTACGTCGTTATCTGGTCGGTGCTCTCCCATGTCTACTTCCGTTGGTCCATCGATCAGGACAAGACGAAAGCGATCGCGAACACCGCTGCCGCCCAGCGCTATGCGCCGGTCGGGCTGATGCTCTTCGCCACGACGCTCACGTTCTTCGCGTTCGACTGGCTCTTGTCGCTCGACGCGACATGGTACTCGACCATCTTCGGCGTCTACATTTTTGCGCAATGCGCCCTCTTCCAGATGGCCGCTCTCATTCTGGCGACGCTCATGCTCCGACGGAGCGGTTTGCTCGGCGATGCGGTCAACGTCGAGCACTACCACGACATGGGCAAGCTACTCTTCGGGTGGATCGTCTTCTGGTCTTACATTGCGTTCGCGCAGTTTTTCCTTACGTGGTACGCGAACATCCCCGACGAGGTCGCGTGGTTTCACAAGCGCTGGCACGACAACGGGGGAACGTGGAAAGGCATCAGTCTGGGGCTGGTCATTTTCCACTTCTTCGTTCCGTTCTGGTTCCTGATGTCGCGCAACGTCAAGCGACGTCTGCCGCTGCTCGCCATCGGAGCGACGTGCATGGTCGTGATGCACGTCGTCGAGGTGTACTGGGTGATCATGCCCAACCTCGGGCCGCTTGCGCCCAGCCTGGTCGACCTCGGGTGTTTGGTCGGCGTCTTCGGTATCTATCTCGCGTCCGTTCTGCGCGGGATGGTGGATCACTCGCTCGTGGCAATCGGCGATCCGCGCCTTGAGCGCGCGCTCGATTTCGAGAACGCATAGGGTCCTCAACTCAGTAGGAAGCGCATGGCCACGGACCAATCGGAGCCCCGAGTCGGCGTCATCTTGAAGGTGGCCGTCATCTCGATCGGAACGCTCGTCGCTGTCCGAGCGGCGCTCACCGCCTATTTCGACCAGATCGCGCAGGCCGAGGAGCATCGCAAGTACGGCGAGCAGGCGCCCGAGGCCCTCACCAACCTGCGCAGCGATGAGCGCGCGCGCCTCACATCGGGTCCGATGCCTATCGACCGGGCGATGCAGCTGCTGACGACCCGCGGACGCAAGGAGGCGAGCCCCGACATCATGCCCTCGGCTTCGAAAGACATGGCACCTCTGCAAGGTTGGTCCAAAATGCCCGCCGACGTGCCCGCCGAGATGATCGCAGTTCCGTCCATGCAGTCGGCCGGCGTTCCTTCTGTGAGCGACGCCGGCGCGGCTGTCGCAACAGCGGAGGGCGGCGCGGCCAACGCGACCAAACCAGACCGCACGCGCCCGGACGCCGGCCCCTCTTCCTCCAAACCTCCACCGAAGAACCCGTGACCCCTGCGACTCTCTTCCCGGCCCTGATGGCCTGCCTCGTGCTGTTGTCGGCCGATGCTCGAGCGCAAGCGTGGCGCGATGAGCGCGAGGGGATGCCCAACACGACGCCCGATGAGCTGCAAGGCGTGGACGTCATCGAGCACCTGGGGCAGCCGCTGCCGCGGGATGCGACGTTCCGCGACTCGGACGGCAAGCCGGTCAAGCTCGGCGACTATTTCGACGGCAAACGACCGACGGTCCTCGTCTTCGCCTATCACACGTGCCCAATGCTCTGCAGCCTCGTGCTCGACGCGGCCGTCAAGTCGCTGAACGACGTGCCTTGGACGGTCGGCAATCAGTTCGACTTCGTCTCGGTCAGCATCGACCCGAAGGATACGCCGGAGAGCGCGACGAGAAAGCGCGCGCAGGTCGTCGCCACGTACGGTCGTGCCAACGGGAACGTTCACGGCTGGAACTTCCTCGTCGGTGACGAAGAGAACATTCGCCGGGTGACCGATGCGATCGGGTTCAAGTACCGCTACGACGCGAGACAGAAACAGTACGCGCACCCCGCTGCCATTTACGTCGTCACGCCCGATGGGCGGATTGGCCGTTATCTTTACGGCATTCAGTACGACCCGGGTGACGTCCGGCTCGGGCTGCTCGAGGCGACCGAGGGGCGCTCGATCACCACGACCGAGAGACTCCTCCTCTTCTGCTACCACTACGACCCGCAGGGCAAGCATTACGCTCTCGTCGCGATGAACGTGATGCGTGTTGGAGGCGCCGTGGCGGTGGCCGTCATCGGCGGCTTTCTTTCAGTCATGTGGGCCCGCGAACGGCGTCGCCGCAGGGAACGTATCCCGGCGCCCCACTCCACGGTTGGAGCGATTTCGTCATGAATGAACCCCCTACATTTCAGCTGCCCGAGCAGATGTCGACCCTCGCTGGGGACGTCGACTGGCTTTACTACTTCATCTATTGGCTGAGCGTCGTTCTGTTCGTGGGAATCGTCGGTGCGATGGTCTACTTCGCGGTGAAATACCGCGAGCGCGAAGGGCACAAGGCCGAGCCGACGGGCCACAACCTGCATCTCGAACTCGCGTGGACCATCGCCCCGCTCTTCATCCTTGTGTTTCTTTTTCACAAGGGATTCCAGGGCTACATGGACATGACCATCGCCCCCGCGAACTCGATGGAGGTCCGGGTCAACGCAAAGCAGTGGGGCTGGGAGTTCGTCTACCCGAACGGTGGAGCCGACAACGAGCTTCATGTTCCGGTGCACAAGCCCGTCAAGCTCGTCATGTCGTCGACGGATGTCCTGCACTCGTTGTTCATCCCGGCGATGCGTGTGAAGCGCGACATCGTGCCCGGCATGTACACGTCCCAGTGGTTCGAGGCCACGCACGTTGGGCAGGACGACATCGTGTGCGCAGAGTACTGCGGCGGGCGTAGCAAGGACGCCAATGGAGACGAGCTTCCATTCCCTCAGATGACCGGGCATTGGTCGATGCATTCGACGGCGCACATCGAGACCGAAGAAGAGTTCAGGAAGTATCTTCTGAGCATCGGCGACAAGTGCGGGGCGTTCACCATCAAGGGCGAGATGTGTCCGCAGAACGTGCTCGTCGAACAGGGGCAGAAGCTCTATTCGAAGAAAGCCTGCGTCGGCTGTCATACGACCACCGGCGCGCGTCTCGTCGGGCCATCGTGGAAGGGCATCTGGGGCAAGCAAGAGTTGACCGACCACGGGCCGGTCAAAGTCGACGAAAGCTACGTCCGGGAGTCGATCTTGGACCCGCAAGCGAAGATCGTCACCGGTTTTCCGCCGACGATGCCGCCGTTCCGGGGTCAGATCAGCGACCAGGAAATCGAAGAGATCATCGCGTACATCAAGTCGCTCAAGGAGTGAGGAGTTTTTGCCATGGCAGCAGTCGACATCCCGTTGACGGGGGCACACGAGGCGGACGCGCACGGCGACCCGCACGCGAACTACCTCAAAGCGAGCCACGGCATCAAGTCGTGGATGTTGACGCTCGACCACAAGCGCATCGGGCTCATGTACCTGACCATGGTCAGTCTCGCGTTTCTGGTGGGTGGGATCTTCGCGCTGCTCGTGAGACTCGAGCTCTTCACGCGAGGCAAGACGATCGTCGACGGGGAGACCTACAACCGCTTCTTCACGCTCCATGGCGCGGTGATGGTGTTTCTTTTCATCATCCCGAGCGTTCCGGCCGCATTGGGCAACTTCTTTCTGCCGATCATGATCGGTGCGAAGGACGTCGCGTTTCCGCGCATCAATCTCCTCAGCTTCTACATTTATCTCGTCGGCGTCGCGGTCATCCTGACGAGCATCGTGCTTGGTTCGGTGGACACCGGGTGGACCTTCTACACGCCGTACAGCGTGCAGACGGCGAACAGCGTTCTTTCGATGACGATGGGCGTATTCATCCTCGGATTCTCGTCCATCCTCACGGGACTCAACTTCCTCGTGACCGTGCACACGATGCGCGCTCCCGGGGTGACGTGGACACGCATGCCGCTCTTCGTGTGGGGAATGTATGCGACCGCGCTCATTCAGGTACTCGCCACGCCCGTTCTTGCGATCACGCTCCTCCTCCTCTGCGCCGAGCGTTTCTTCGGGATCGGGATCTTCGACCCGAAGCTCGGTGGTGACCCGGTACTCTTCCAGCACTTCTTCTGGTTTTACTCGCACCCGGCGGTCTACATCATGATCGTCCCCGGAATGGCGATCAACAGCGAGCTCATCGCCACGTTCTCGCGGCGCGCAATCTTCGGCTACTTCGCAGTCGCGATGAGCTCCATCGGCCTCGCGATTCTCGGGTTCCTCGTTTGGGGTCACCACCTCTTCGTCGCTGGGATGAGCGAGTTCGCGACGATGGTCTTTTCGGCGCTTACGTTTCTCGTGGCGATTCCGAGTGGCGTCAAAGTCTTCAACTGGACGGCGACGATGTACAAGGGCTCGATTCTGTGGGCGTCGCCAATGCTCTACGCGATGGCGTTCATCTTCCTCTTTTCGATCGGCGGGCTGACCGGCCTTTTCCTCGGGACGCTGAGCGTCGACGTGCACTTGACCGACACGTATTTCGTCGTTGCGCACTTCCACTACGTGATGATGGGGGGCACCGTCATCGCATTTCTCGGTGGGCTGCTCTACTGGTGGCCGAAGATGACCGGCAAGTGGCACGACGAGAGAAAGGCCAAGATCGGCTTCGTGTTCGTGTTCATCGGATTCAATGCGGTCTTCATTCCGCAATTCATCATGGGATCGCGCGGCATGCCTCGGCGCTACTACGATTACCTGCCGCAGTTCGAGGCCTTTCACAAGGCGTCCACAATCGGATCGTGGATCCTTGCAGTCGGCCTCTTCCTCACTGCGTACACGCTGCTGGAGGCGCTCTGGAAAGGCAAGAAGGCGCCCCGCAACCCATGGGGCTCCGCGGGTTACGAGTGGATGACCGATACGCCTCCGCCGCTCGCCAATTTCCATTCGCCGCCGGTCATCACGCGCGGTCCCTACGATTACCATCTGGCAACGCCAGAGGAGCTCTCGACCGGATGGGATGAGGTCGAGGCCGAGGCGGCAAAAGAACGACCGAAAGGCGCGAAATAGGACCATCATGGCGAACGTCAGCGAACCGGTGCCGGGTGGGGTGGTGCGTGATGGCCACGACAGCCACGCGCACGGCCATCCCGATTTCCTGCAGCACCACTTCGACACGCCTGCCCAGCAGTTCGAGGCGTCGAAGCTCGGAATGTGGGTGTTCATCGCGACGGAGATCCTCATGTTCGGGGGTCTCTTTTGCGCATACGCGATCTGGCGCGGGCTCGAGCCGCAGGTATTCGACCAAGCGCATCACTTCCTGAACAAGATCCTAGGCGCGACGAACACCATCGTTCTCTTGTTCAGCAGCTTGACCGCGGCGCTCTCGGTACGCGCGGCACAAGTCGGAAAACGCAACCTGACCTCGGTGTACTTGATTGTCACCATCCTCTGCGCTTGCGCGTTCCTGGTGATCAAGTACTTCGAATACAGTCACAAGTTCCACCTCGGCTTGCTTCCTGGTCACTGTTTCGGGCACCCCGGCCTCAGCGCGGCGATCGAGAACGGTGAGGAGGTTGGGACTTGCCTGCGGGTGCACGCAGACGCATCGCCAGTGATGCCCCAGTGGGTCAAGGCTCTGGACGAGGCCGGTCATGTGCAATTGCTTTCGCCGCGCGCGAACATGTTTTTCGGACTCTATTTCGTCATGACCGGTTTGCACGGCCTTCATGTCCTCGTCGGAATGAGCCTGCTCACCTGGGTTCTGGTGAAGAACATGAGGGGACAATTCTCGCCCCGGTACTTTACCCCCGTCGATCTGGGCGCTCTCTACTGGCATCTCGTCGACCTGGTGTGGATCTATCTCTTCCCGCTCCTCTATCTCGTCGGGAAGCCGGAGTGACCATGGCGACCCATCCCACGCACGAGGCTCATCGCACCGACGACGGCGAGGTGCACGCACACATTTCGAGCACTCAGTTCTACTGGGGCATCTTCGGTGGGCTCATCATCCTGACCCTCCTCACGGTCAAGGTCTCCTATTACGACTTCGGTTCGGCGAACATCATCATCGCTCTCCTCATCGCGACGATGAAGGCGTCGCTCGTCGCCGCATTTTTCATGCATCTGCGGTACGACAAGTTGTTCAACACGGTCGCCTTCCTCTCGGCCTTCCTGTTCCTCGCAATCTTCATTCTGCTCACGTACGACGATCTCGGAGTCCGTGGTCGGTCGCCACAGAACTACACGGAGATGACGGATCCCCGCACGGGCGAGCTCGCTCCCGGCGGCGAACCGGCGACGTCCGCCACGGTCAATGAAGTACCGGGAGAGGGGCCAGCTACGCACGAGGGCGCCGGCGATAAGAAGAAGGAGTGAGCGGCTCGCCGCGTTCGTCCCGCTCTCGCGCTGCCCGCGCCTGCTGTCGGCCAAGCGCGGTCGGCGCAGCCATCGCACTGACCTGTTGTCTTTGCGCGGTCGCCTGCAAACGAAAGCACGTTCCCGTCGATCGAGTGCCGGAGCTCGGGTATCCGGCGTGCAGCGGCGACTCAGGCGCAGACGACCTGAACGAGTCCTCGGTCGTCGCCAGCGGGCACATCCGCGCGGGGTCGCTGTCCTCGGAGAAGAATGTCGTGGAGCGATTCGAGCTGCGCAAGACGGGGTGCGGGTACATGCTTCGCTCGCGACAAGAGTGGCCTCTCGCGATATCCGATATCGAGGTTCGTTATGATGCGGGCCTCACGCCGCTCTGGGTGTGGAAACGGATGACCATCGCGGGGTCGAGGCGGCTGGACGGCAACGCAGACATCCGCCGGTACGAGCTTCGGACGGGGGACGTCTTCATCAAACACCGGGACGCCGAGGGAGAGGTGCTTCTCGAGCAGCTCTTGCCGGGCGGGAGGATGAAAGTCGAGGACGGCGCGAGGGTGGGCGCTGTGGTGGGGCCCGGGCGCGGGGTCATCACGGCATGGCTGAAGCGC
>JALYHX010000838.1 GCA_030776305.1 Myxococcota bacterium | reverse complement strand
CATCACTTCACCTCGGTGAACCAGGTGTTCTTGAAGCGCGTCACGGACCTCCTTCCGGCTCGACTATCGCCCGTGGCGAAGCGCGAGCCTCGGAAAAATCCGCAATGACGGGAACCCAGCCAACGGGCGCTTCGCGCGGAATGGGGCGACCCGCGGCCATCACATCATATATATGTATATATATACATACTAATATGACAATGAAGGAGAGCTGTCATGACCGGACAGACCACACTCGAGAGCCACCAACCGGAACCGGCCACCACGAGGCCGATCAGTCGCTATGTGCCCATGATCGGCCGGGCTCTACTGGGCCTCATCTTCTTCATCTTCGGGCTCAACGGGTTTCTGCGCTTCTTGCCGCAACCGTCTACCTTGCCTGAGGGCGCAGTCGCATTCGCTGGAGCGTTGCTCAAGACGGGGTATCTTTTCCCACTTCTCAAGGGTACCGAGGTCCTGGTCGGTACTCTCCTGCTGTCGAACCGCTTCGTGCCGCTCGCCCTGGCTATTGTCGCCCCGATCGTCATCAATATCTTCGCATTCCATGCGTTTTTGGCTCCCGAAGGCATCGGGCTCGCCGCGGTCGTCCTCGTTCTGGAGGCGTACCTTGCGTGGGCATATCGCGACGCGTTTCGTCCCATTCTTGCGGCCCGCGTCTCTCCTGGCGCCGGCTCCCAAAAATAAACGCATAGAGAGGGCGCATGAACAGCGCGTCGCCTCGCTCCCCTGTTCCGTGGCGCCGGGGGAAGACGCCTCCTCCACACGCCCCAACCACCGTTGCTGGCCGACGGCGGTGCCTCTTCGGCCTCGAGTGCGGCGACGGACGATCGTGGTTCGGGTGCTCAGAAGTTCCGATTGTCCCCGACCCGCCCGTTTCGTCGCCGGCAGTTACCCGCTCGGCATCCACGGATCTTGCTCGCGGCTGAGCGGCGCGAACATTCCGGAGCACGACGATTCGCGTGGCATTTTCGACGCAGAACACCCGGCAAACGTGTACTTCCAGGCGGTCAGCACGCCCGGGGTGCACACGGTGCTTTTTCGGTAACCGCCCCGGGGCTCTTGGGTGACCACCAAGACTCCATTCGATCCCACCCGAGTGATGCTGATGCAGTTTCAGATCCCGTCTGCCACCACAGCACCTGTGGCATCGGATTTTTGCGTCGATGGGGTCACCGCCATCACGCAATGAGGCGCTTACTCTCCCACGGTTGACGGGCGCTGGTCGAACACGCGAACGAACGCTCGCGGTGCGCGCCGTTTGCGGAGGCAACGGGTGTTCGCGCTCATGTAACAGATGGTCAGAGCACGGCGGGGGCGAGCGGTCGTATTTACGCCGGAGCGATGCCAGAGGTGATTGTGGATGAGGATGGCTTCCCCTGCTCGCGCCGTGATCTTCCTGGCGTGACAGTCGGTCAATCGCTCCCGAACGATGTTTTCCGGAACCACGCCCCCGAGAGGGGTCGCCAGGCCCCTCCGTTGGCTACCGGAGAACACTTCGACACATCCCGCGTCCTCGGGCGCGTCGTCGAGGGCGGTCCAGATCTGCAGCGTCGGGTCCCGATCGAGGCCCCAAAAAACGCCCCCGTCTTGGTGCCACGGAAGCGTCGTTCCTCCGTGCTCGGCCTTTGCGAAGAGGAGCGCGCGGTATATCGCAATCGGCCCCGGCCCGATGCACGCGCGCGCTACGCGCTCGAAAAGAGAATTGTCGATCCATGCGCGAAATATCGGATCCTTCTCCACCTTTTCGATCTTGCGATAGCGAAGCGAGGGACCTTCGTATCCGCGACCGTACTTGAGGTCGCCATAGCGTCCCGTGTCGGTGTCATGCTGAAAGAACAGGCCGGGATACGTGACGACGCCAAGCATGATGTCTTCGGCGCGCTTGCGCATCGACGCCACCGCGGCGTCGCTTGCCACATGCCCGAGACGCGCCCAACCGTGCTCCGCGAAATGAGCGAGTGGGTCTTCCAAGTCCATCGAGCTTGCGCCGGCGATGAGCACGACGATGATCCTAGCGCAGCGAACGCAATCGCAGCAGGCGATTGGTCGGATCTGATAATCGACGGCGCACTAGCGCGCGTACGTTGCGTCGGTGCCGGCGAACGCGTAGTGGCAGTCATCCAACCGCGTGACGGCTTCTTGCGAGAGATCCCGAGAGCACGCGTCAATCGCGGCGTCGAGCTGTCCCACGTCGGCCGGTCCGACGAGAATGGAATCGACGGCAGGGCGCGTCGCCAGCCATGCATACGCGAGTTCCACGAGGGTCATCCCGAAGTCCTTGGCCACGGCCGAAAGGGCATCGACATGATCCAAGAGGCGGTCGCTCCAGTACCGGCGTTGGTACACTTGATTGCCGTCGAAGCGAGATCCAGCCGGGATCTCGTCGCGTCGGTGCTTTCCCGCCAAGAGGCCGCCGGCAAGGGGATTGTATACGGTGGTGTGGATCGCAAAGCGCGCGGCGAATGGGACGTATTCCATCTCGATCTGACGGATGAGCAGGTTGTAGATCACCTGCGAGACTTTGGGTCGCTGCATCCCAAGTTGGTCGCAGAGCGCGTTGATTTCGAGAATTTGCCACGAGGCATAGTTCGAGACGCCCCATGCGCGGACCTTTCCCGCATCGAGCAGCGCCTTCATCGCGTCGATGGTCTCTTCGATTGGCGTGCGCCGATCGGGGGCGTGGAGATAGTAGAGGTCGACATGGTCGGTGCCGAGGCGGGTCAGGCTGCCATCGATTGCGCGAAGGATCGCGCCTCGCGACAAGCCTTCGGGATTCTTCGGAGCGCCGGCCATTCCCACTTTCGACGCGACCAAGGTTCGTTCGCGCGCGCCCGCGAGTGCGCGGCCGAGGATGCGCTCGGATTCACCGCCGTTGTAGGCGTCCGCAGTGTCGAAGCAGACGAGACCGCGATCGATGGCCCGTCGGACGATTCGTTCGCTCTCTGCCGCGCTCGTCCTCTGCCCGAAGTTCATCGTGCCGACTGCGAGCGCCGCTCGGCTGCTCGATCCACGGGAGCGCGGCTCCAGCCATTGGCTCTGGGAAGGTTGGGGCACCGGCGGTCCGGCTCGCGTCGTCACTCGCGCGCCGAGCGGAACGGCGAGAACACTACGC
>JALYHX010000837.1 GCA_030776305.1 Myxococcota bacterium | reverse complement strand
GTCTTCGACGCACCCGGCGTCACTTCATTCGCATGAACGGGTTGCGGCGTTTCCCCGGCACAAGCGATGGCTGCGCTCGCGCCGAGCGCGGCAAGGACGGCGGCGAAATTCTCGAATGACAGATTCGAACGCATGATGGGTTCCTCCAAGAACTACATTGCACGCGGACTCAGGGCAGTGGGGTCGCGGTGAGCGCGATCGTCACGTCCGCAGTTTCCGCCACTTTCGAGACCAGGCTCGTCGTCCATGCGAGTAGCTGCCCCCCGGGATCGCGCGGCGTCACATCGTGCTCCTTGAGCACCACGCGCATCGGCTGCTTCGATTTGATTTCGATCCGCAGGGGTTTTGACGCCGGCGCCGCGCCCGCGGGGTAGCGGAAGGACACGTCGACAACGTCTTCTTTCGGCAGCTTGTGACCATGGATCAGAAGGTCACCTCGCACGGTCATCGTCACGGCGCGGACGTCTTCGGCCCCCTCCTTGACGGGGGACACCGTTCTCAAGTCGGTGGCGCTGGGAGTATCGATGGATCGGATGGCAAATTCGGCCCAACGCATGCTCTCGTTCGTCTTTCCGTCGACGACGACCTCGAGCCACGTGCGGGCATGTTTCGTCTGCGTTGCGTTCTTCTCCTCCTCGCTGAAGGTGCGCGTCGTGAATGTCGACAGGTCTGCACGCACGACGCCGCGAGACTGCGTCAGGTCCGAAGACCCGATGTCCAGCGTACCGGTCGCAGCGGTGGTGCCCCCTTTGATGTGCTCACTCAGACCCGGCATATCGACCTCGGTGGTGCTCTTCGGATCGACCACGTAATGCCAGACATTCGTCGTCGGATCGGTGGTGGACACACTGAGGGCGCTCGCAGCAGGAGCGAGGTTGGCATCGTCACTCTTCTTGCTGCACGCGGTGATCGTGATCGACGCCGAAAATCCACAGACGGCGATGATGCGATGCATGGTGCGTGAGGATACGACTGAAGCCCGCGCGCGTTACGTAAAAACCGCGAGGCCTATTGCACTGAAAGCCGCTATGAAGTGCTTGTCACACACGCGCCGTCATGGCAGCCCATCATACCACTCGCTGCGTATTCTCGGACGTGCTGTCGGCGTCCGAAGTGGCGTGATGGGCGGCGTCGTCGTGACAGGCGCTGCTCGACATCCCAATGGCCGTCAAATGCGTCGTCGAGCCGTGGACGATCGGTTCGTTGGTGGCCGGCAGCGCCGGCACATTTGCAGGTCGAGGTGGAGGCCGGGAGCACATGATCGATTGCAACACGAACACACCGCGCATGGGTGCGGAGCCGTCGGGCGGGGCGTGTATGGCGAGAACGCCGGACCGCGACTGAGCGTCGAGGACCACTTGCTGGAACCGGACCGACGCGGGGGCCGGCCGGCCGTCCAGAGGGTGTCGTCGGGGATCGACCCGGCGAGAAGAAACGAAGGCTCGGATGCCGTCTCGTAGTCCGTGAGGTGCACTTCACGACGCGACCCGAATGTGGCATCGAGCGGACCGATTTCTTAGCGATATATAGGAATGCGGCCACTGCAAGATCACCAGGGGATGGACTGAACACCTCGCGCGAACCGGCCGACTGTGTGAATCGGTTCGGAACACATCGCGGAGTCGCTGGCTCTGAGTCGCCGGCAAGAGGCCGCCGAAAGACGCGCGGCGCAAACCATGAAGAGGGCCTCCGGACATGCCGCCTCGCCGCGCACCGCCGAATCGCATCGGCCGAGGACTGGCACATCCCGGTTTGCACCGCAGCTGCCGGGAGGGCTTCCGCCGCGCTTCGATAGCCAAGGACTTGCTCGGACTGGACCGCAAGGCCAACGGACCGTTGTCGTAGCCGTTCGGATACACGTCGACGACAAAGCCATTGGCGGGTTGCATCGGTCGCCGAGGGAGATCGCGAACGACATCGTGTACTCGCGATTGCTGAGGCGTTTCAGGCGGCGGAATTGCCAAACCCGTGCCGGTGTCGGCGGGCGCGAGCCCAAACACTGCTCCTGCCCAGAGCATTCGCCGCATTTAGCTTGCGGACAGACATGGGAAACGCTTGCGAGCCTAGCATCCGCATTACCGCATGCTTGCGCTTGGATTTGCAACCGCCCGAGTTCGGTCGCATCGCCTTCCAAGCACCCCTGGCGCGTTGGCCGGGACGCGGTGGCCCTGCAACCGAACGGGCGGAAAGCTTGCCCTGCGGCCGGAATGCCCGTAAAGGCATTGCGGGGGCAAGGAGGAGGTTCGATATGGCGTCGAGTAAGAAGGCGAGCACGAAGCCGCTCTCGAAGAGCGCAATTCTTCAGGCGGTCTCGGATGCGGTCGGTGAGGAAATTTCGCGCAAGGACGTCAAGCTTGTCGTCGAGACGCTCGTGGATGTGGGCCACCGGGAGCTCAAGAAGAACGGCATCTTCGTACTGCCCGGCTTCGCCAAGTTCGTCGTCGTGAAGAAGGCGGCGCGCCCGGCGCGCGAGGGAATCAATCCGTTCACCAAGGAGAAGCAAAAATTCGCGGCGAAGCCAGCGAGCAAGGGCGTCCGCGCGAGGCCGGTGAAGGCCATCAAGGACGCGGTCATCTGACGCTCCGCTCGAAGCAGGGCGTTGTGGCGATCCGGTCGGATTCGACGAACCCCCTCCGCTGACCCAATTTTCGCTTGCCCGTCACTGCGGAGTGGTGACGTTAGGAAGCGCGAGATTGCCTTTTGGACGGATTTTACCACTGATAGTTGTGCGCCGGGCGTGTACCCTGGCGC
>JALYHX010000836.1 GCA_030776305.1 Myxococcota bacterium | reverse complement strand
GTTCACGGCAAAGTTTGGCGTCGCGATGTTGCGCGTCAACGGCGACAGACCCGCAGTCGGCGTGTTGTTGTCGTAGTTGCCGCCTGCGACGCTGGTGCTGGACGGGAAGGCGACTCCCGTCGGGTTGCCCGTGGCCGGACCGAAGGTGACATCTCCGCCCCACTGAATGCCGACGTCGCGCAGATACTTGCTCGTGGCCTCGACGATTCGCGCCTCGATGAGTACTTGCGCCGTCTGAGTGTCGAGTGATCGGACGAGCTCCTCGATGTAATTGAGATTGCCCGCGATGTCGCGTGCAATGAGGACATTGGTGCGCTCGTCGACGGCGATCGAGCCGCGCGGCGACAAGAGCTCCTTGGCGCGCGGCTGAAGCTCGTCGGCCTGTGCGTAGCTGATTGGAATGAGCCGCGTCTCCAGCGGAGTCAGTTCATACTCCTGCTTCTGTTGGGCGAGCTTGAGCTCTCGCTCCTTTTGAAGCTGGGCCATCGGTGCGACGCGAATCAGGTTGCCTTGTCGCACCATGCCGAGCCCCTTGGCCTGGAGGACGACATCGAGGACCTGGTCCCATGGCACGTTGCGCATGCGGATGGTGATCGTGCCGGTCACGTCGTCGGCGGTGACGACATTGACGTGACCCGTGTCCGCCAAGAGGCGCAGCACGTTGTGGATGTCCGCGTCCTTCAGGTCGATGTCGATTCGACGACCCGTGTAGCGCTGCTGGGCGAGCACGTCGCCCGCTCCTGACGCAAATCCCGCCGCGCCACCCCCAGAGGTCTCCACGACTGGCTCGCCGCCGTGGATGGATGTCTCGATGCGTGGCAGGTTCTTCGGTCCCTCCTCGCGCGCAACGGTGATGACGCGCCGTATGGCGCCCCCGTCCTTGCTGACGGGGCGCCCGTCGATCCGCAGTGGACCGATCGGCGACGGCTGCACGCTCGATTTGGGAATCGGAAAGGACCACGTCAGTTTGCCGCCATCGACCGAGACCGTGCCCGGCGCGTCGGTGGCGCGATCGAGATCGAGCATCGTCGAGCCGCTCGCAATGTCGTGCGATGCACTGATGGATTTCAGAGGCCCACCGAAGGCCGTCACGTCCAACGTGCGCGCGAGCTCCTCGGGGAGCCTGGTCGCCCGCAACTCGAGACGAGGATGGCCATTCGAGGCGACGCCCAGCGAATACGCCGGCACTGCGTCGAGATCGATCACGACCCGGTCGCACCCATTCGGCGAGCAACCAGGGATCTTGCTGTCGACCCGCTCGAACCGTACTTCGCGAACCGAGGCGCCCGGCGGGTCCAAGCGTTGGGCGACTACCGGAGGCGTGGCAACGCCGAGAGGCGTGACCGGGGTCAGGATGACGCGAAGCGTGTTCCCGTCGGGTACCATTCGATAGCTCGCGGCGCGCTGAAGGCTCAGGGTCAGTCGGGTCATGCGCCCGGCGCCCGTATCGAACGACTGCGTCAGCACGCCGCCGACAATGCCCACGGGACTGGTTATCGCTGCAGGCGCTCCTGAGACGTCCGCGTCGCTGAGGTCGACCAAAAGACGGCGGCCGCCGTCCGATACGCGAACATTGTAAGCGGGGGCGCCGGTACCGACGATCTCGATCTCCGTGACGCCTGAAGCCGAGTCGACCGCTCGCAAACGGACATCGCGGACGTGGTTGGCGGTCCCGTCGGCTGCAGCCGGCGACTCGCACAGCAGAACGCTCGATGCCGCGCTGAACGCCGTCAGCGCGCCCGCCACCCTCTTCATGAGGGCGACGTACACAAGCGATTTCGCCCCACGCATATTGGCTCCTCGCGCCCCGCGGACGGTTCCAAAGGGACCGCGAAGGCAACCGTAGAACACGTGATCCGAAAGGGACCAATTTGTGGCGGCGGTTCGTCATCCGGTGGTGGCACGCCGGACGAACGAGCCACCCGGGCCCTCAACCAGGGAGCATTCCCTGGGCTTCCTTCTCAGCCTCCGGATGCAACGGCACCACTCGCGTCGCAGGCGAGATTGCCGGCTGGGCCGGGTCCTCGCGAATGAGCACGACATCACCTTGACGGATTCGGTCCACGCGCCAGTTCAGCTGGTACTCGGGCCCGTTGCTCCCACCAATGTGCACGACCTCCGGGCGACAAATGAAGGTACCTCGATAAACGACCGTCCCTCGGCCGTTCGGATCGACGAACATCGCGCTCGACTTGTCCCCACCGGTCACGATGGCCACGAGCTTCAACTCGTCGACGGAATACTGGGCGAGCTCCACTTTCCGCTGGTTGAGCGCCTGCTTGTTCACCGGCTGGTTTTGCACGAGAAAGCTACGAAACGGGTCGCGATTGTGGTCACTCTCGACGAAGTCGCTCTCCGTATACTCGGGTCCCTTCAGCTCGGGCCGTAGTCCGGACGCACTTGCCGACGCGGCCGGCGCGACTCGCGTCGGCGCAGGTGGCGCGGTCGTCGTCGGTGTTCCGCAAGCGGCCATCATGAGGGCAAGCCCCGGCGAGCCGATCGCGCAAACGAACGAAGGCGCACGCTGGAGCCTCACGGGGTCCCCGTCGTGGACTGCGGCCGCGGGGCAGTAGGCGCCGCAGGCGTGGCCGGTGCCGCCGCGCCCCGCGCGGCCTCTTTGGGTTTGGTCGCGTGGAACGCGGTCGCCAAACACTTGGCTTTCAGGATGACTTCGTCGCCCACGATCTTGGGGTCGCCGAGTTCGATGTCCTCGACGTTGATGATGCGATCGCTTTTTCCCAAGTCGTACGCAAACTTCGCGATCTGATGAAATTTGCCCGTCATCTCGAGCTTCATCGGGACCTTCGCATAGAAGTTCTGGCTGACCTCGTCTTGGGGCGCGTAGCCCTTCAAATCGATCCCAGCGGCGTTGGAGGCCTGCTGCACGCTGGACAGGAACGCGTCTTCTTGCGCGTCGGGCGGCAAGAGTTTGTTGAGCTCGCGCGCGCGTTGCTCGCGAAGCGCGAGCTCGTCACGATCGGCAAAGTAGCTCGCCTCCGCCTGCTGCTCGACGAGGAGCTCTGCGTGCAGCGCTTTCTTCTGCTGCTCGGCCCCCTCGATCTTCGCCGCCATGTCTGAATAAAAGATGAACCAATAGGCTCCGGCAGTGAGCAAGACGATCCCGAGTGCCGCACCGAACCTCGCGTACTTGGGCGTGCGGGCGAGCACGGATTGGCCCGAAGGAAGCGCCACGCTAGTACCTCACCTTCGCCGAGAGCTCGAAGTGAAAGAGCTCCTGTTTCGTCAGCTGGTCGGTCACCTTGGTCCCGGGCAGCAACTTCACGTCGGCGAAGTAGTCACTCGCCTTGAGACGGCGCTCGAGCTCGCTCACGTCTTCTCCGTCCCGAGCAAGGCCCGCGAACTTCACCGTTCGCGCCGACTCGAGATAAGAGGTGAGCCACAGTCGTCTTGGGTCCCAATTCAAGTTGTAAACCTCTGCTGGATCGTCGCGCTTCAGTTGTTCGAGCTTGTCACGGTCGGTCGTCGGCCCCCGGCCGAGGGTGAGCAAATGCGCGAGCTCGAGCAGCGTGGAGGCCGGTCCCGTGCGTGCGGCTTGGAGCTTTTGGATCGCCTCTTCGCGATCGCGCAGCTCCTTGAGCTTCAGCTTGATTTCGTCGTGGTTGGCCGTCTGTTTCTTGATGGCGTCGATCTGGCCCTGGATTCGACCATTGTCGACGACGATCTCGCGCAGCTGATCCTGTTTTACCTTTTGCACGAGCAGACACACGATGACCGTCGCGACGAAGGCCCCGAGAACACCGAACACCCAGAGCTGCGTCGGCTCGGTACTGGCCGCGCGGCGGGCAGTTTGCCGCTTGTCTGCGAGAAGATTTACGCGGACCACTGCCGACGCTCCTTGTCACATCGAAGCGACAGGCCGACCGCTACCACCATTTGCGCGGCCACCGCGCGCAGCTGAGGCTCGTCGACGACCTTCGTTTCGACCGTGAGGTTGACCATCGGATCGAAGAGCTGCACTGCAACGCGCGAGCGTTTTTCGATCGCCTGCACGAGCGGCGCGAGATATGCGCTGCCGCCCGAAATGTAGATTTGGCCGATGTCGTTCTCTCCGCTCGTTGCGAGGTGAAAGTCGAGCGAACGTTGAATCTCGCCGGCAAGCCCCTGACACGCCTGATTGATGATTTGCGTGACCTCTTGCGGCACGATTTGCGTCGGTCCACCGCCGTGCTTGTACGCCTCGGCTTGCTCGTACGAACAACCGAGCGCCTTCCTGATCTCCTCCGTCACGGCGTTGCCGGCGTTCGTGATCTCGCGCCGGAACGTGCTCACGCCCTTGGAGACGATGTTGAGCGTCGAGACGGCGGCGCCGACGTTGAGCAGCGCGATCGTTCCATCGGCGGGAAGCCCGTACTGATGCTCGAAGATGTTCTGAATCGTGAACACGTTCATGTCCACGACGACCGGCTTGAGCTTGGCCTCACGGAGGATGGCTGCATAGTCGCTGATCTCGTCCTTTTTCGCCGCCACGAGGAGCAGATCCATTTGGCCGGCCTCCGGTCTGCGCCGAAGGACCGCGTAGTCGACGGACATGAGTTTGATGTCGAACGGAATGTGTTGCTCCGCTTCCCAGTGGATCTGCTCGTCGAGCTCAGCGGGGGTCATCATCGGAACGGTGATGTTGCGTACGATGACACTCTGTCCGTAGACACCCACGGCCACGTCGCGTTGCTGGATCTTGCCGTCGTGGAAGATTCGCGCGAGCGTTTCGGTGACCGCTCCAGAATTCATGACGTGCCCATCGATGATCGTCTGGGCAGGGAGCGGCGCGATTCCCCAGCGCGCGATCTGCAATTTCTTGCGTGCTTCTTTGAGCTGCACGACCTTGATGGAGCTCGCGCCGATGTCGACCCCGACAAGGTTCTTGCCTTCGGCCATGCTTGCCTTTGCGATCGCGCGTTGGACGGATGCTTCGCGCGCCATCGCAAGTGTGGCACCCCCCCATGTCCCGCGTCAAAAAAGGCACGCGGTGCGCGGTTCGTTTTCAGGATAGTCTCGCCACGCGATGCGGAAAATGACGCATGGATTGGGTATGGCCTTGGCGGCCGCGCTCTTCACACTGTCCTCGGGCGCTCGCGCCGATATCACACACATCGTGCAGCACGGACACACCATCGAGGCAATTGCCCACCGATACCGCGTCACCGCCAAGGCGATTCTCGACGCCAACCATCTCGCCGATCCCAAGCATCTCAAGCCTGGGCAAACGCTGGTCATCCCAGGGGTGGACGGTCCGACGAAGAAGAAGCACGGACAGCCCGAAAAGGGGGACAAGCATGACGGGCCGCCATCGGGGGCTTCGGCACATGCAACGATGGCAGAACTCGAGCGGGCCCCAGAGCCTCGTGGTCACGCCGAGAGCGACACGATTCGTGCGGTGCGTCTCACGGAGGATTTTCACATCCGCGTGAAGGACTCGCGTGGTCACGTGCCCCCGAGCGCGCTCAAGGCGTTCGAGCGACTGATGCGGCAAGGTAACGCCACGCACCCCGTCGACCCGCGGCTCGTGACTTTGGTGGGGATCGTCTTCAACCACTTCGGCGGCAAGACAATCGATGTCGTCAGCGGCTACCGCGCGTATACGCCCACGCAGTACTCGCCGCACTCCAACCACAACTACGGAAAAGCCATCGACTTTCGCATTCGCGGCGTGAAGGACGAGGACCTGCGCGACTTTTGCCGCACTCTCCGTAGCGCTGGATGCGGCTACTATCCGAACGGCGCATTCGTGCACCTCGACGTACGCGACACCAAAACGTACTGGGTCGATTGGTCTCAGCCCGGGGAGCCGCCGAAGTACGACAGACCGGGCGTCTTGGCAGACGAGGGGACGAGCGAAGTCGCCGATGACAATCACTCGGCGAACACGGGCGGGTCTTCGGAAACCCAGATGATCCCGACCAACGCCGCCGCATCCAACCCCTACTAATTACGACAGATTTTTTATTCGCGTCGCAAACCGCAAAGCCCATCGCCGGCACGGGCTGTGTTTACCCATCCCTGGGTCAGCGGCGACTCGACGCGCAATCTGTGAAAAGAATGGGGATCGCGCAGGTATTCCCCCGAACCGACATCCGTCATGGGGTCAGTTTTTACCCTTCCGAACGTGCCGGCTTCGGTGAACTATATGAATTTGTTTACCTATAGTCCGTGGCATGAGCCACGCATATGGGGGCTCCACACGCCGACGCCACCGCGGGAGACCCTCCGAATGAAGCCATGCGCATCACGCCCGATTGCCCCGACGCTCACCCGCGAGGAACTGACGCTCTACATGCCGTTGGTTCATCAGGTGGTAGGGCGTGTCCTGCGCAAGCTGCCTCCGAATGTTCTGCGCGACGATCTCGTCGCCGCGGGCTCGTTCGGGCTGATCGACGCGCTTCGCAAGAGCGTGGACCGGGGGCCCGCCTTCGATTGGTACGCGCGCATTCGCATTCGCGGCGCGGTCGTCGACGAGCTTCGGTCGCAGGACTGGCTCACGCGCAGGGCTCGCACGCGCGCCACGAAGGCCCAAGCGCTCGGTGAGGCAGGCGGAGCATCGGTCGTCGGGTTCGACGATCTGCCCGAGTCACAAGCGCACGCGTTCGTCGACGAGTCCGTCGCTTCTCCGCAAGAGCAGGTCGAAAAGCGCATGGACCGCGCCTTGCTCGAGCGTGCGGTCGAGCTGCTGCCCGAGCGCGAAGCGAACATCGTAGGATGGCATTACTTTCATGACGTGCCCTTCAAGGCGATTGCCTCGCGCCTCGGCGTGAGCGAGCCAAGGGTGTCACAGCTTCACGCGCGAGCGATGGGGCGATTGCGCAGTGCACTCGCCGAAGACCGCGAGGTTGCTGCCTGAGTTACTTCGAGGTCGCTCCCTGAGCGACGAGGGTCGACGGCTCGAAGTGGAACCCACGCGGCCGGAGCGGCACGGCTATGGCGTAAAGGATGGATTCGTCGTAGCGGCCACGCGGCGGATTGGTCGTCCCCGCCCGGTCGAGCAAGCCAGAGCCGCGGACACCGCGATCGAGCGCTAGGGCACGGGTGCATCCCGCACGCGCCAACGCATTGGCAAGAGGCGCTGCGCTCGAGAAAACACCGCGTGCGATCAGGATCCTGCCCGTGGGACTCCAGCCGATTGCGGCCCGGGTCTCGACCGCGCTCGGTGCGATGGTCTCCGACTTGCCGTCCCAGAGAACGATCGGAAGCTCGAGCATATCGGTGTGTGCCTCGACACTCTCGGCGTCCGCCGCACGCGTGATCGCGAGCTTGCCATTGGCCCCGACGAGCAGCACTCCGGACTCCACCCCCCCGTGAACGGGCACGGCCAATCTCCCGTCGGTCGCGATTCCGCGTGGTCTCTTTTCCGGCGCGACCCCCGCTCCGACGGCGAAGAGCACGCGCCCCGCCTCGTCGCCGACGAGCTCACGCAGAGGGCTGGAAGCCGGCGCCTCTCGGGAACCCGCGCGAACCCGCCAGCTCGCGCGACCAGGTTCGACGTCGAGCACTTCAATCGCTCCCCCGTCCAGATGCGCGCTCCAAAGGCCGGGAATCCAATGCGGCGGGGGTTGAAGACCGCCGTCCGGCTCCCAGGAAGTGGCGCCCGCAACGGCTGGCGGCCTAGGATCGTGCACCATCGCGTAGAAGAAGTCCTTCGGCGCATACTGAATGTACCGATCCGCCGGAATCGACATGGCCGAAGTGAGAAGCTGCGATCGGTACTTCTTGGCCGGTAAGTCGTCGATCTCCGCGAAGAGAAACCCCGTGTGATACGGGTTCATGTCGAGGTGCATCGCGAAGTCGCATCCGCCCATGGTCATCGCCTTGGCGAGCGTCGTCGCACTGACGTCATCGCCCCAGGCGTAAACCAGATGGCCGCTTGCCGTGACGCAGAGACCCGTGCGTTCGGTTTGTGCGCCCTTCCCGGGCAACGTGAATCCCCACAGGTTGCGTCCGGTCGGGTTGACTCGCCCGCGGTCGACGAGCGGATCCAGGTTCTGCCGGAACGAGACAATTGCATCGTCGCTCACGCCGTCGATGCCTCCGACCCTGTGATCCGTGCCCCACGTGCCGAAGCCGATTCGTCCATCGTCGAGCACGACCACGGTCGCCGACCCAGCCACCGGCGGCAGGAGAACGTGCTTGTGCACCATCATCCCGTAATGTCCGTGTTCGGTCTTGAACGCCCCATTGAACGCGGCGACGACGCGCCGATAAACCGCCGGATCGCGAGGAATGCGCCCGGACCCGTGTGGACCTGTCAACGGTTCCGGATCCTCGACACCCGCCTCCATGTCGAGGTCGAGCTGGCGAGTGTCCATGGCGA
>JALYHX010000835.1 GCA_030776305.1 Myxococcota bacterium | reverse complement strand
TCCATCATCTTCGAGAAAGAGACGTCGGGCGCTGCCTGGGATACGCCGAGGATCACACCCGTGTCCTGTTGCGGGAAGAACCCCTTCGGCACGGCAATCGCAAGAACAACGGTGAGACCGAGCGTCGCAATCGTGACGATGAGCGTCGCGAGTTTGTGACGCAACACGAAGCGAAGCGCCCGGTCGTACGAAGCAATGACGCTCGAAAATGCGCGCTCCGACCACCGATGGATCGCGCCGCGGTCGTGCTCGTTCGGTGGGCGAAGCAAGTGAGCGCACATCATGGGGGTCAGCGTCAGCGACAGGACGGCCGAGACGCCAATCGAGGCGGCGAGCGTGACGGCGAACTCGCGGAACAGACGTCCGATAAGTCCTCCCATGAAGAGAAGCGGGATGAGGACGGCGACGAGCGAGACGGTAAGCGACACGATCGTGAAACCGATTTGCGCCGCCCCCTTGAGAGCCGCGTCGAACGGCCGCTCCCCGGCCTCGATGTAGCGCGCGATGTTTTCGACCATGACGATCGCGTCGTCGACGACGAACCCGGTGGCGATGGTCAGTGCCATCAGCGACAGATTGTTCAAGCTGTAACCGAGCAGGTACATCACGCCGAACGTGCCGATGAGTGACAGAGGAACGGCGACGCTTGGAATGAGCGCGCCTCGAAGATTGCGAAGGAAGACGAAGATGACCGCGATCACCAAGCCGATGGTGACCACGAGTGTCCGCTCGACCTCCTGGACCGACGCGCGCACCGTCTCCGTCCGATCGCTGAGGATCTTGACGTCGATTCCCTGGGGTAGCGATGCCTGGAGCTCCCCCAAGAGCGCTTTGACCCGGTCGGCCACCTGGATCACGTTCGCGCCAGGCTGCCGCTGGACGTTCAGGATAATGGCGCGCTTGTCGTTCGCCCAGCCGGCGAGCTGCGTGTTCTCGACTCCGTCCACGACGTCGGCCACGTCCGCGAGACGCACCGGCGAGCCATTCGCGTATGCCAGAACCAAGGGCTTGAAGCCACTCGCCTTGAAGAGCTGGTCGTTGGTGGCGAGCGCGTAATCCTGACGGGTCCCGTCGATGTTTCCTTTTGGCTGATTCACGTTCGCCGCGATGAGCACGCTCCGGACGTCTTCGAGCGTCAAGCCCGTCCCCGCAAGCGTCTCGGGGTCGACTTGGATCCGCACCGCGGGCTTCTGCCCTCCGTTGATGGTGACGAGCCCCACCCCCGTCACCTGGGAGATTTTCTGGGCGAGAATCGAGTCTGCGAAGTCATCGACCTGGTCGAGCGGCAGAACGTCCGAGCTGATCGCGATCGCGAGGATGGGCTGATCGGCGGGATTGCTCTTCGAATAGGTCGGCGGTGTAGGAAGTTGGCTGGGGAGCAGGCTGGTTGCCGCGTTGATTGCAGCTTGCACATCCTGCTGAGCGCCGTCGATGCTGCGGTCCAGATCGAATTGGAGCGTGATCTGCGAATATCCGAAGCTCGAGACGCTGGTCATCTGGGTGAGCGACGGTATCTGCCCAAACTGGCGCTCGAGCGGCGTCGTCACCGCGGATGCCATCGTGTCGGCACTTCCGCCGGGTAGGGACGTCGAGACGACGATCGTCGGATAGTCGACCTGGGGCAACGCCGAGACGGGAAGCTCGGTGAACGCGGCCACGCCCACCAACAAGAGCCCAAGCATGAGAAGGGTCGTCGCAACGGGTCGTCGGATGAACGGCTCCGACACGCCCGCGCTCATGGCGCGCTCCGTGTTCCCCGCAGGTTACCCGGTGCTGCCACGGAGTCGCCACTCTGCGCCGGCGCGCCCGAGGGCTCGGGAGCCGCCGCCTTCGCCGATACGTGTGCACCGGGCCGGAGCTGCGCTTGGCCCTCGACCACGACCTCTTGTCCAAGCGAAAGGCCGCTGGCCAAGATGGCCACGTCCCCTTGTGTCGCATCGACGCTGACCGGGCGAATCGCAGCCGTGGAATCGCTCGCGACGATGTATGCGAACGTTCCCTGGGGTCCGTGTTGCACCGCGGCCGCGGGGACGACGTTGGCGTTGTGGCGTGTCGCGAGCTTCAGGCGCGCCTTGACGAACTGGTTCGGCCAGAGAAGGTGCTGGGGGTTCGCAAAAACAGCTTTCAAGCGAACGGTAGCGGTGGCCTGATTGATGACGTTGTCGACTACCAAAAGCTTGCCCACAGCGACGCTTTCACCTCCGGTCCGTGTCAGCGCTTCGACGGGCAGTGTACCGTTCGCCATGGCGCGCTGTACGGCCACGAGGTCATCCTCGGGGAGCGTGAACAGAACCGCGATCGGGTCGAGCTGCGTGACCACGACGAGACCTCCGGCGTCGCTGGCGTGGACGACGTTGCCCGGGTCGACGAGCCGGATACCCGTGACACCATCGATCGGAGACGTGACTCGTGCGTAGTCGACGTTGAGCTTCGCGGCGTTGATCTGTGCCTGGTCCGCGCGCATTTGCGCATCGAGCTGATCCACAGCCGCCTGCTGATCCGTGAGCTGCTGGACGGCGATGAGATTTTGCTGGCTCAGCGTTCTGTAGCGCTCCAGATTGACGCGCGCGTTCGCGAGGTTGGCGCGATCCCGCGAGAACGCCGCCTGCGCGGATTCGAGCTGGATTGCGAAGGGACGCGGATCAATCTGGACAAGGATGTCCCCCTTCTTGACGGGCTCCCCCTCCTTGAAGAGCACCTTGTCGACGCGACCGTCCACCTGTGTCTTGACCGTCACGGTGTAAAACGCGGAAACACTGCCGAGCGCTTCGAGCCAAAGCGGTACGTCGCGTTGCTCGACTCGCGCCGTGAGCACGGGGATGACTCGATCGCTGGCGGCGCTCGCTGCGGCGGCCGATGCGCTGGCCGCTCCCCGCTGGCGCTCGCGAAGTGCCCAAGCGGTGGCGCCGATCACGAGAACGAGCACCGCGAGCATCACGATGCGCGTCCACTGTGCGCGCCGGGGCCTGGCCGAGGCGACCGCCGGATTCGTGGCGATTCGGTCGTTTTGTATCATGTGCGCCCCAGGGCAGCCAGGAGCTGTGCGCGCGCCGAAGCGAGCCCGTAGCGCGCCTGGACCACTTGCGCTGCGGACGACGTGTAAACAACCTGCGCGTCCGTGAGCTCGATGATACTCCCCACTCCCGTGGCGTACCTCTGTTCGGCCAATCGGAGCTGCTCGCGTGCGCTCGCCAGGGAGTCCTGGGCCGCGCCTATGGTGGCCTTCGCGGCACGAATGGTGAGCCGCGCGGAGTCCACGTCGAGCCGTACTTGGAGTTCCCAGAGGCGCCGTTGCGCATCGATGCTCTGGACTCCAGCCTCAGCTTGGCGAACTTGTCCCTTCGTGAGTCCGCCCTGATAGAAGGCCCAGTTCAGCAAGAATCCGGCAGTCCAATTGGGAACGAGACCACCGACCGTAGTCCCTTGCTCGGTCGCGCCCGCCGCCGCGGACAGCGTTGGGCCGTAGCCGCCCTTCGCAGCACTCACTGTCTCTTCCTGCGCGTCGCGCTGCTTGAGCAAGGTCGCGATCTCCGGCCGTGCCGCGAGGGCCTTTGCGACGAGTATCTCGAGTGGCTGATCCTCGTCTTCGATAGGCATGGTCTCATCGTCAGCCACGTCGTAGTCGGTCCCGGCAGGAATTCCGGCGGCCTGATTGAGCTGTGCCTTCGCCGTCTCGTAGTTGTTTTGCGCATTGATGAACTGGACACGAGCGTTCGCCAGTGACGCCTGCTGTTGCGCGAGGGCGATTGGCGGTTGTGTTCCGACGCGGACGAAAGCTTGCACCTGTTCGAGGTGCCGATTCTGCGCATTCAGGGTCTCGCGGGCGACATCGACGAGCTCTTTCGTCGCGCGCGCGTTGAAGTACGTGCGACGAACTGAGGAGAGAAGTTGCAATCGCGTCGTGCGTTCGGCGATTCGAATGGCTTCGGCGTTCGTCGACGCAGCGTGATACCGTTCGTAACTCTGTCCGAAGTCGTAGATGACCTGCGTGCCGCTCACGCCGAAGCTCCACGCATCGTAGGACGACCAGAGCGACCAACCTTGCGAACTCGTTGCTGCAACGCCAGGGAAGGCACCGGGGACGGGGTTGCCGGTCCTTCGAGTGTAGGAAGCGCTGCCCGCCAGCTGCGGCAATAGCGGGGCGCGCGCCTGCTCGGCCTGAGCCTCGGCCGTGCTCGTCGCAGCGCGGGCGACGAGCATCTGCGGTTGCTGTTCCATCGCAGATCGCTCGACCTGCGCAAGCGTCACAGTGCGCGATTGGGCTTGCGCATC
>JALYHX010000834.1 GCA_030776305.1 Myxococcota bacterium | reverse complement strand
CGCAAGATTTGCCAACGGACCCGAAGGCGGATCTCTGCCACCTCACGCGCGGTCCGCGGACTCCCGACCTCGTCTATTACGCGGCGATTGGTGGCGTGCCGCATCAGCTTCTGCAAGCCCAAGCCGGCGTCGACCCGGAATGTCCGGTGGGGACGGCGCAGCAAGACTGCCCCCAGAAGAACCAGCTCACGGACAGTGACTGGAAGGCAATCACCGGCGCCGACCCCGCGAAGTACGACTTCAGCGGGATCGACCCGCACATGCTCGAGTCCGAAGATCCACGCGGCGGCATCTCTTGCGGGCCGACGTCGAACGACACCTGCGACCCGATCAACGGCCGCGAATGGGCGACGAACAAGAAGGATCTTCAGTTCGCGTGCATCTTCGCGCTGGTGAACGCCCAGAGTGGGATGCAGCAGTCCAAGGACTGCACGCAGCCGCAGTTCTCCGGGGCGTGCGACTGCTACGCGGGGAGCAACAGTCAGAATACGCCCCTCTGCCAGAAGACCAACGGCGTCTATGGAACGACGCAAATCAACGGCAAGGCGTATCCGTCGATTCGCGAAATGGCGATCGCCCATGCCCTTGCGACGAGCTCGGCTGGAGTCCAGGGAATCGTCTCGAGCCTTTGCCCAATCCACGTATCCCCGCAAGGGGGGATGACGGACCCCTTGTACGGGTACCGTCCCGCGGCGAACGCGATCGTCAATCGCCTCAAGAGCGCCCTCAGCGTTCAGTGCTTGCCGCAGCGATTGAACACCGATGCGACGACCGGAGAGGTGCCGTGCCTCATCCTGGTGACGCTGCCGAAGGCCGGCGACGAGACGGTTTGCGCCAGCCTCGCGGGTCTCAAGCCACCGGATGACGCGAACGTTCTCTCGCGCTTCCGCGCCTCCCAGCACGCTTCTTGGATGCAATCGGGCGGTGACAAAACTGGTTTGCCCGATCCGAATCTGCTGCCGGTGTGTCAGTTGACTCAGCTCACGCCGATGACCAGTCCGCCGATGACCTTCGGGCCCGACGGAACGTGCACTGGGTCGACGACCCCGGGCTGGTGCTATGTCGAAGGCGCCGCCGCCGGAAGTTGCCCGCAGCAGATCATCTTCACTGCGAATGAGCCGCCGCCCGGCGCGACGGTCAACTTGCAGTGCATCGAGAAGGCGAACAGCGCCATCGACGGCGGCTCCTGAGAGCGAGTCCATCGAGCCCGCGCGGTCCTTCAACCAGGGCCGCGCGAGTGCTCGTTTGCCGTATACAGTTCGCGTCCGCACATGGCGCCGGCGAAGAAGACCATCCTTGTCGTCGACGACGAGCCGCACATCGTCCTCGGGTTGCGTGACGCCCTCGAGTTCGAGGGATTCCGCGTCATCACCGCGGGTGAGGGGCGGGAAGCCATCGCCCTCGCGCGCACCGAGGCGCCCGACGCGATCATCCTGGATCTGATGCTCCCGGACGTGAACGGTTACGCCATCTGCGAAGAGCTACGGCGCATCAACGCGCTCGTCCCGATCGTCATGCTGACCGCACGCTCGCAGGAGACCGACAAGGTTCGTGGGCTGGATGCGGGTGCCGACGACTACGTGACCAAGCCGTTCGGCGTCAACGAGCTCATCGCAAGGATGCGCGCGATCTTCCGGCGCGCGGCACGCGGAGCGAGCGCGACCCTTCCGGAGACGCTCGCCATCGGCGAAGCGACCGTCAATTTCACGGCGCAGACGGTGACCGCGCGCGGCCGGGAGCACGTCTTGTCCTTTTACGAGGTGGAGCTTTTGCGGATGCTCGCCGAGCGGGCAGGGCAGCCGGTGGGCCGCCAGGAGATGCTGTCGAAGGTCTGGGGTCTCGAGGGGTCGTCGACGAATCGCACGGTGGACAACTTCATCGTCAAGTTACGTAAGAAGATAGAGAAGAGTCCCGATCGGCCGCAGCATATCCTCACGGTGTACGGATTTGGGTACAAGCTGGCGATGGGGTGACATTCTTGTCACCTGGACCCGTTTGGGACCCGATGCTCGGTGTTGCCCAAGTAGCCCGCAACACTCGAAGTGATAGCCGGG
>JALYHX010000833.1 GCA_030776305.1 Myxococcota bacterium | reverse complement strand
CATAAGGCACGAGATATGTATAAAAAGAAACCTTAGCGCCGAGCGCGCGTCCGGGGACTGTTGCTCTTGCCAGACACGGTTCGGGCGACCCTTGCGGGCGTCGCTTTGGCCGGCGGGGTTGGGCTCGAAGCCATGGGCCAAACGGGCGCCGGGGCGACCTGCGTTTCGTTGGCGACTCTGGCCACGGCGATTCGCCCCGCGTGCGGCCCGCCGAAGCCGCGCGGACCCGGACGGTGGCTGGCGTTGCGTCCCGAACAAGCGTTCGCTTCGCACGTACCCGAAACGCACTGGCTCGACATTGGATCGTCCGCGGGCCGCCTGTCCGCTCTACTCGGCTTCGCGCTCGTTGCCGCCCTTGCGGCCGTCGCGAGCCGGTTCGACGCCTACGGCGCTTGGTTCGTGGCGCTCGACGCGGTCCCGCTCGTGCCGCTCTTCACCACGGGGCGCGCGTCGCAGCTACCACCCCATGGCGCCCGGTCCGCTGCGCCCTGGCTCGCCCGTGCCTTCACCGTCTTGCGTTCGATGCCAGGCGTGCGCGTTGCGCCTTGGGGCAGAGTAGCGCCCGACGGTGTCATCGCCGACGAGCTCCGGTTGCTCGTCATGCCCAAAGTCGCGATGCCAGGAGTTGTCGGGTTGGAGATCGGCCTCGCATGGAGCAGTACGCCCACATGTTGGGCGGCAGCGCCTGAAGTGCTTGCTCGCGTCCTCGACGGCAGTCCCGCGGCAGCGAAGCTTGCGCGGGACGTGCCCCGGTTGCGAACGATGCCCGGGCGTCGCCCCGACGAGCGCGTCGCTCGTCTTCGGCCCCGCGCCCCCACCCGCTCCAGCACCATCGCGCTCGTGCGCGGCCTCGCCGAGGCGCTGACCGACCGCCGCAAGACGTGTCCCGCAGGCAGCTGGACAGATAACGACCGACGCGATGTGCCCACAGCCGTTGCACCAGCGCACGCGTACCTGTAAGCGGGGCGAAGGTCTGCTATAGCGCTTGCCTGCACGCATGGCCTCGAACGAAGCCCGGGTCCACACGCAGCAGGCTCTCGCCGTGTACGTCGAGGCGCTCGCGGTGGGGCACCGCGTTGCCGTTTTTGGCGACGCGTCTCATGGCCTAGGGCCACGAATCGCGCAACTCGGCGCGCGTTCGGTTTGCGTCTGGGACCCAGACGCCCAGCGGGCGAATCGCGAGGCCGAGCACGCGACGCAAGGTATAATCGTGCGGGCGTTGCCGCGGAGTGGCCCGGATGATCGAGGGGGAGCGTTCGATCTCGCCGTCGTTGCTGATCTCGAGCTCTTCGACGACCCGGAGAAGCTCTTGGCCTGGGTACGTGGGCTCGTCGGCGAGGAAGGAGTTGCGCTCGTCGCGGCGCCGAACCGGGACGGAGCAGCCCAGTCATTCGACTATTACGAACTCTTCGACCTCGTCGCGCAGCATTTCGGCGACGTGACCATGATCGCACAAATCCCCTTCCATGGTGTCGCACTCGCCGAGCTTGGAGCGCAGGGAGATGACTTGCCTCCAGTGAGTGTCGATACCCAGCTCGCTGGGGCGGACCGCGCGCCGGAAGCTTTTGTCGCGCTCGCGAGCCACCGAGGGGTGCGCCTCGATCCTTATGCGATCGTCGAGCTCGATGGGCCGACGCCCGCGATGGAGGTGGAAGACGATGACAGCGCGCGGGTCTTGCTGGCGCAGGCGAGATCTCGGGCAGAGGCGCTCGAAGCCGAGGTCGAGGAGCTTCGGGTACGCCTGGCCGAGGCAGATGGGCTGGCACGCGCAACCCCCAAGCTCAACGAGATGCTTCGCGAGCGATCGTTACGGGTCATGGAGCTCGAGAACGTGGTCATCGAGCGCACACTGCAAGTCGCGCGGATTTCGGAGGAGATGGAGTCCATCCAGGCGAGTGGCGAAGCGGCGCGGATCGCGACAACGCAGCTGGAGGCGCTGGCACTTCGTGCCGATCGCGCCGAGCGTGCGCTGGCCCCTTGCGAGGCCGATCTGGTGCGACTGGTAGATGCTCATGCCACGGAGGTCGCTTGCCTCGAAGACGTATTGCGCGATCGTGCCCGGGCGCTCCAGGTGCTCGAGGCGGAGCTCGCGCGTCGTGAAGGGATGGTCCGGGAGCTTGTGTCCGTCATCGAGGAGGCAGCGCACATTGGGGCGACAACCCCTATCTCGCCTACCCTGCCGATTCCCACCGTTGACCCCATGGTCTCACCCGACCGCGACGCCCTCGGCGAAGAGAACGCCCAGCTTAGGGATAAGCTCGATGCCTTGGCCCTCGAGCTTGCGCGTCGAGCAGGGGAAGAGCAGGCCAGCGCTTGGACCATCGCTGAGCTGGAGCGTCGACTTGAATCGGTCTCGGAGTTCCGACCGCCAAACGAGGCTTCCCGGCAAATTGAAGCCGATGGCGAGGATGGTCCGGTCGATAGCGGCGGCGCAGGGGCGGCGCGCGCGGCTGGCGGCAGTCCGTCGGCGAACACGCGGTTGGCTTCGGCGCTCGACGAACTTGACGTCTTGCGCCGTGCTCTGACGCAGGAACACGAGGCGCGTTTGCGGGCCGAATCCAGCGGCAAGTCACCTGCTGCTCCTGCTGAGGAGCAGCGCCCGGAATAGCTTGTGAGTGTAGCGAGAGATCGGGTCATGAATGAAACCGCGTTGACATGTGCAACTCGAGACTTATTTTGGCGTTGCCCTAGCGCATGTGACTGAAGCCGACTCCCGCTGGTGGGCGGCGCCTCGAGACCCCAACCGTCGATGTCCTCCAAGCGCGACTATTATGAAGTCCTGGGCGTTTCGCGTGAGGTGTCGTGCGACGAGCTTCGCAAGGCATACCGCCGTGAGGCATTGAAGCACCACCCGGATCGCAACCCGAACAACCCTGCGGCCGAGGCGACTTTCAAGCAAATCAACGAGGCTTACCAGGTTTTATCGGACGACGAGAAGCGGCGCGTCTACGACCAGTTCGGCCATGCGGGGCTCGACGGAGCCAGTGGTCAGGGCGGTATGGGTGACGTCTTTGCCCACATGCAAGATCTCTTCTCGGAGATGTTCTCCGGGTCAATGGGCTTTGGAGGCGGGGCGCGGCCGCGACGCGGGGGAGATTTGCGCGTGCAAGCCCGCCTGACGCTGCGGGAGGCCGCTTTCGGTTGCAAGCGGGAGGTCAGCGTGCGCGCGCCCGCAACTTGCACCGACTGCGCAGGCAGCGGCGCGAAGGCGGGATCGAAGCCGGAGACATGCGCGAACTGCCGCGGATCGGGCCAGGTATCGAATACGCGCGGCTTCGTCATGTTCACATCGAGCTGCGCGCGTTGCCGGGGCGTCGGGCGAGTTGTAAAATCCGCGTGTCCGTCTTGCGGCGGGCAAGGGGCTGTCGAGCGCGCACGAAAGGTCAACGTGACGTTTCCGGCGGGCATCGACGCGTCGCAGCGCTTGCGCGTTCCCGGCCAAGGGATGCCGGGGCCGAACGGCGCGCCGGCGGGTGATCTCTACGTCGAGGTCGACGTGGAGGCCGATCCTAGATTCGAGCGCGATGGTGCAGACCTCGTGGAACGTGTGCACGTTCCCTTTACGGATGCCGCCCTCGGCGCGGAGGTCGCCGTGGCGGCGCTCGAGCCTGGAGACGACGAGGCGACTCTGCCGCTCGTGTTGCCCCCGGGAACACAGTCCGGAGAAGTCTTCACTATAAAAGGGCACGGCGTCGCGCGGCTCGATGGTCGCGGTCGCGGGTCCCTCGTCATCGTCGTCCAAGTGGATATCCCAACGGCGCTCACACCGAGGGCGCGCGATCTCCTCGAGCAGCTTGGTCGGGAGCTCCACGGCGGTGAGACGACCATGCCCGGCAAACGCGCGGCCGTGGCGAAATAGGGACTTCGCATCGCTGCGCTGGCCGTTGCGCCGTGTCGTCGGCCTGGATGCTAGTCTCGCGGACGATGTCGGTCGATGTCGACGCGCTCAAGGCCAAGCTCGCGCAAGTGACGACGTTGCGCGCGATGGGTCGCGTGCTCGGCGTGACAGGACTGAGCCTTCGGTTTGTGATGCCCGGCGTGCGTATTGGGGACGTCGTCGTCGTGAAGAGACGCGGCGCTCCGCTCGCGTGCGAGGTCGTCGGCTTCGATCGCGGCGAGGCAATCGGGATGCCACTTGGCGCTCTGGTGGGAGTCGGGCCCGACGATGAGGTCGAGTCGACCGGAGGACCCCTTCAGGTGCGCGCCAGCGACGCGCTGCTCGGACGCGTCGTCGACGGATTGGGGCAAGCGTTCGATGGAGGGCCAATGCCGGAGGGCGATTGGATTCCCGTCGACCGCGCTCCGCCAGCTGCCCTCGATCGGCGCCCCGTTGCCGAACCCATGGCCACAGGTGTTCGCGTCATCGATGGCCTCCTAACCCTGGGGGAAGGGCAACGCATGGGTCTGTTCGCGGGCTCCGGCGTCGGGAAAAGTTCTCTCCTCGGTGCCGTCGCGCGTGGCGCGGAGGCAGATGTAGTCATCGTGGCGCTGGTCGGGGAACGCGGCCGAGAGGTGGGCGACTTCCTCAGCGGGTCCCTCGGACACGTAGGGCGCAAAAAGAGCGTCGTAGTCGTGGCCACGAGCGATGTCGCCGCCCTCGAACGGTTGCGCGCGGCGCAGGTGGCCACAGCCTATGCGGAGTATTTTCGCGATCGGGGCGCGCGTGTGCTGCTCCTGGTCGACTCGATCACGCGCTGCGCGCGCGCCCAGCGTGAGGTCGGCTTGGCGGCGGGCGAGCCCCCGACGCGCCGTGGCTACCCGCCGAGCGTATTCGCGATGCTTCCACGGCTGCTCGAGCGCACGGGGCAGGGGGCGCGCGGCAGTATCACGGCGATCTATACCGTGCTGGTCGAAGGCGGTGACATGGACGAGCCGATCGCCGACGAAGTGCGCGGCATTCTCGATGGCCACATCGTGCTGGATCGTTCGATCGCCGCACGCGGACGCTACCCGGCCGTGGACATCACCGTTTCGCTGTCTCGCGTCATGGACGCGATCGTGACCAAGGAGCATCGTGAAGCTGCGCGACGTCTGCGGTCGCTGGTTTCGGTCTACGAGTCGAAGCGCGATCTCGTGGCGTTGGGAGCGTATGTCAAGGGCGCTGACAAGGAGCTCGACGATGCGATCGCTCACACACCACGCATCGAGGCGTTGTTGCGCCAAGATCCTGGCGAGAAAAGCGCGTTCGCCGAGACCCTCGCGGGACTTCTGCAGGCCGTCAAGTAACGAAGTTCCCTTTGGTCTCGATCGACTTGCACGCAAAAAGCAGCTCTTGTCCGTACAATGCGCCTTCAGGCGCGGATGAGGTCCCGGCGGCGTGCTTGCGCGGCGCCGAAGGGGGACGGGATCCCCCGCAATGCGGTGTCCGAACGAAGCTTGCGCACCGTACAGATCTGGATCCCACTTCTGACCAGCGGGGAGCGACGGAGCAGTCAACCGCCGGACATTGGCAACACCGCGCTCGACCTCGAGAGCCGCCGTGCTACTCCGCTGTTCCCGCGCGCGATGACCCTGCTCCAAGTTGCTGGCCTACGCTTCGGCTACACCGGTAACATCTTGTTCGAGGACGTGACGTTCACCCTCGCCGCGGGCGATCGCGTCGCGCTCGTGGCTCCGAACGGGAGCGGTAAGACGACGCTGCTGCGCCTGATGGCGCGTGAGCTCGAGCCCGACGCAGGCTCGGTCGTTCTTCGACGCGATGCTGCGCTCGGATATTACCGACAGTCCCACGAGATCTCGGCCAATGGGGACGTCCTGAGCGCGTTCATGTCCGGTTTCAGCGAAGTCGTTGATCTGCGTCACGAGCTCGGCCGCGCCCAAGAGGAAGCCGCCAGCGGGTCGCCGGAGGCCCTTGATCGCTTGTCGAGGGTGACCGATCGCTATCACCTGGCACGTGGCGACGAGCTGGAACACAGAGTCGCGGCATTGGCGACGCACCTCGGCTTTTCGGCGCGCGATCTGGCTCGCCCGGTCGCGTCGCTCTCGGGAGGAGAGCGCGGCCGCTTGCACCTTGGCGTCGTGCTCGCACAGCAGCCAGACGTTCTCTTGCTCGATGAGCCAACGAATCACCTCGACCTCGATACGATCGCGTGGCTCGAGACCTGGCTTTCCGATTGTCGCGCAGCGGTGCTCGTCGTCAGCCATGACCGCGCGTTTCTGGACAATAGTTGCCGAGCCACCATGGAGCTCGGAAAGCGGAGCTTCCGGACGTACGCCGCGAGTTATTCCGAGTATGTCCTCTTGCGCGAGGCCGACCTCGAGCGCGAGCGTGCCCTTGCTCAGCGGCAGCAAGGGATGGTCTCGAAGACCGAGGACTTCATCCGGCGCAACATCGCGGGACAGAAGACCAAGCAAGCGCAAAGCCGGCGGAAGATGCTCGAAAAAATTGACAGGCTCGATCGTCCCGAGGACGTCTGGGCTGCCGCGGAGCGCGTGGTTTTTCGCTTTGCGCCCGCGGCCCGCACCGGGGACATCGTCATCGACGCCCAGGGTCTCGGGGCCGAGCGTGGCGGACGCAGCCTGTTCAATGGTTTGGATCTGCTCGTGCGGCGAGGCGAGCGCATCGGCATCGTCGGGCCGAACGGAAGCGGGAAGACCACGTTGCTCAAGATCCTCGCAGGCCGTGGAGCCGAGTCCGATGGCGGCACCGTCAAGCGGGGCACCAACCTTCACGACGGGTATTTCGATCAGCATCTCGGCGACATCGATCCATCGTTGACCGCGGTCGACAACGTGCGGCAGGTGCGTGGCGACTTCACCGTAGAAGCGGCGCGGCAATACCTCGCACGCTTCCGCTTCTGGGGGGACGACCCATTGCGGATGGTCAGCGGCTTCTCTGGTGGCGAACGCTCTCGTCTTGCTCTCGCAAAACTTCTGCTCGAGCCGCGGAATCTGCTCTTCCTCGATGAGCCTACCAATCATCTCGACATTGCCGCTGCGGAGATCCTCGAGGAAGCTCTCGCCGGATTCGAGGGCACGGTTCTCTGTGTGTCACACGACCGCCGTTTTCTGGAGAATGTGACGACCCGGATCGTGAGCATTCGAGACGGCAAGGTCGACGTGTATCCGGGCGGGTTCATGGAATACGAAAACATGCAACGATCTGTGGCCGTCGTTCGGCGGAATGAGACGAAGCGGAAGGTCGCCACGCAGGAAAAGGAATCCGCTGCTCTGCCGGGGGTTCCGCAAATCCTCGATGCCGACCAGAGCAAGCACAAGTACGAGGCTCAGCGTCAGACGGCGAGGGTGATCGAAAAGAAGAAGCGTCGTGTCCAGGAACTCGAGACGTCCATTGCTGCGGGGGAACGGGAGATCGACGCGCTGCGCGGCAGGCTTCGCGAGGCACCCGGCGAAGATTGGGAGATGCTCGCCAGGATGGCCCGCGACGAGCAATCCTTGACGAAGAGAGTTGATTCGATGCTTGTCGAATGGGCGCGCTTGTCGGAGGAGTTGCAGTGAGACGGCACGTGGGTCGCGCTGGGCTGTTTGCAGCGATTATCGCCACGGCGCTTCTCGGCCTCGTCGGCGGCGGATGCAAGCACAGCCGTGTTGTGACTGTCGATGACCCGCAACAGGCTCCGATCGTCAAAAACGATAGAGATGGCCTCCTCTTCACGTGGATCGACGACAAGGGGGATTTTCACGTCGAGACGCGTGTCTTGGACGTGCCCATCATGGGTCGCGATGCCGTACGCGTCGTGGATCCCGGCAAAGAGAACGGGTCTGATGGCGAGCGCGTATTCGCTGCTGACCTGCGACAGATCCGTTCCGACGGCACCTACGCGGTTCGAACGATGTCGCGCACCGACTTTGAGGCTATCGCCGTTGCGCGTCGCGAGAAAGCTGGACCGACCCTCGCGAATGCGCTGCCGCCTGCGTCACAAGGCACGCCGCCGGCGGAACCTCGAACCGAAACGACCAGCCCGGTGATGCGCGGCCCGGTCGTTATTTACGGCGCAGAATGGTGCGGCGCCTGCCACGAAGCAGCGCGCTATCTCCGAGAAAGGGGGATTCCTTACGTAGAGAAGGACGTCGAGAAGGACCCCTCCGCCGCGAGCGAGATGCAACAGAAGCTTGCGAGGCGCGGGCTGCATGGCGGATCGATCCCGGTCCTCGATGTCCACGGCAAGGTGATCATCGGGTTCAATCCCGCCGAGGTGGCCGCGGCGCTGGGGCAGCCTCTGTGAGCTCAGGGCAGGCAGTAAACGTAACCGCTTGTGGTGTCCGACCCGCACGATGAGAAGCCATATTGAGCGCAGCTCACCGCGTAGGGTGCCCCACCGACGCAGATCGTCAGCGCATTGGTCGTTCGGTTGCACGTCTCGGCGCAGGTCGAGCCAACGGTGCAACCTGGAGAGATGCAGGTACTCTTGCCGGTGTTGTCCGCCGCGCACGCGCCACCTGCCCGCGTGCAATCGTAGTTGAATGCTTGGCCGGACGTATCACACGCCTGAAGCATGTTCCCGCTGCACGTCGCGCCCCCCGCGTCCGTGCACGTCGTCGTTCCGTTGAATTGGCAGCCCGCACCGGTGACGCAGGTGGCCGTCCCGCAATTGTGCCCGACACCGACCCCGCCACCGCCATCGTCGAGCGCGACGCAAGAGTAGCGGTTGTTGCCCGAGCACTGCAGCCCGGCATCGGGGTCGGCACAGGAATTGACCACGACGCAATCGGCTTTGCTACTGGTTCCGCTGTCTGCGTACGTCCGGCAGGAGGACGTCGGAGTTCGACTGCAGTCGGTGACGATCCCGGCCAGCCCGGTGTAATTGCAATCGATGGCTACGTTGTTGACGGTATCGCAGGTGCTCACCAGCACGGGGCATTCGCTCGTCGTCGCATAGCGAAAGCCTTCGCAGCTGTAAAAGCTGTTCGTGCTCCCGGTGCAGCTCGTGATCGTCGACAGGCAAGTGAACGAGGGCGCCGCCTGAAGGGCATTTTGCGTGATGCACGTCGAAAGACTGATTGGAAAAAGGTACGGGTCACAGCTCACGGAGAACATGCACGCGCTGACGAGCTGCTGGAAATCGGCCTGTCCCGTGGGAATGGCCTGGCCGCAATCCGGTCCGGCTTCGGCGTCGCGCGAGGCGTCGTCGGCGTCCGCGGCGCTGCTGGCCTCGGCGCCGCTGCCGTCCGTAGCGTCGGCGCCCTGGACCGCGCCGTCGCCCTGCTCGTGGGTAGCGTCCACCGAACCGTCCCCGTCCAGTGTCATGTCTTCCACCGGCGCGTCGCCCAACGTCACGTCGGCTTCGGCGCGCGCCGCATCCGCGACGCCGACCCCTGTATCCCCTCGGTCGGCAACGACGTCGGCAGCACTGGGCACTTCGTCTCCCACGGTCGTTCCATCGGCCGCAGCATCAACCACTGCATAGTCACCCACGCCGACAACCAGATTGCAGGCGGCCAGCGCAACCGCGAGGCCGACCGCCAACGCAACGACGACCCCGATGTGGGGCTCTCCTCCTCGTATCATTCGAAGCTCCCCCCGACTCCCGCGGTCCCAATACGAAGCCACGGTGAGATGCGCACGCGGTGCGCGGTCGGGGGGCTCGCCGGACGGGCCTCGTCTCCGCGAGACGTGAGCAGCAGCGCGGTACCGACGGCAACGCCGACGATGCCGACACCGAAGCCGACGTTCGAGATCGTTGCGCGCGTGCTCAGCGCGTCGATGTCCGACTGGGACGACGCGGGGCACATTTTCTTGTCACCACATGCATTGTCCAGCGCCGACTTCGTTCCGAGCGCCATGATTCCGACTACCGATCCCACCGCGATTCCGACGCCGCCGATGCCGAACGCAATGATTGCAGGAATTCGCAACGGAGCAGTCGAGCCCGAAGCGCCCGACCCCCCACCGCTCGTTGGCGCAGCCGATGGCTGATCGGTCGAAGGAGTCGCGCTCTGCTGGGCCGCCGGATCGACATCGAGACGCAAGGAAACCGATGAACCCGTACCAGCCGCAACCTCAATCGACGCGACCGCCATCTTGTACCCTGGCGCGACCGCTCTCACTTCGTGTGCGCCCGGGTCCGTCGCCCGCTCCCCATCGAAGAGCGCGGCAGGAACATTTGCGCCGTCGACCGTCACGGTCACACTGTCGAGCGGCGGTCCGTCGACGTGGATCCGAAGTCTACCGATTCGCGGCTGCGTGGCCGTCAGCAGGTGAGCGGCGCGCTGCTGCGCGGCAACGAAGGGTGGTGGCGCGCCGCGCGGTAAAGTCTCGCGCAGGACCCGGTTCAGGGCCTCGGTGCCGGCTACCAGCCGTCCGAGGTTGATCTGGCACTCGCCGAGCCGCTCGAGCGTCGTTGGAGCATGGTAAAGCTTTTCGGACGCCTCGAGCTTGGGAATGGCCGACGCGCAGTCACCCGATTCCGCAAGGCGGACGCCTTCGGTGCCGAGGATGCGCGCCGACGAGATGTCCTCCGGTGAGGGAGATTGCGCAGATGCCGATGACGTCACCGCAAAGGCGGCCGCCGAGCAGAGCAGTGCGGTGCGCACGACGTTGTGACGAAACTCAATATCCAAGATCGATGATTCCCGTCGATTTGTTCGTGGGTCGTTGAGTCGAGGGCGGATTTGCGGTGGGCGCTGGGGTCGGAACCACAACCGCATGTGTCGCCGTGCGCGACGCAATTGGCCATGCCTTTTCCCCGGACGGTGCGGTCCCTGAGGAGGTGGGCGGACTCGGGAAGCCGACGGATGTCGGAACAAGTCGCGCCGGCGTCGTGCTGGACGCAGCATCGCCCCCCGGCAACGCGCCGGCTGTCGCTTGCGGCCTCGCCAACACGGCGCCAGGAGCCATCGCAGGCGCCGGCCGTCCACCCGCTATCAACACCACGATGGGCGCCATGGCAAGCCCGAGGATGCCAGCGGCTACGACAAGGACCCAGCGCGCGCGACGGTTGGCGGTCAAAGACAGCGTGCCTACCGTCCCCCCCGCCGTGGTGGATGGCGTCGGCAGGATCCCACGGGCCCGGCCAGTCCGTTCCGTATCGTCGGCGATGGATGGCGGAAGCAGCGGACCGGCTCTCTGCGGTGAAAGTTCGGTTGGCTGCGGCGACGAGAGACCCGCCGCCACCCGCAACCCGTCGACAAAAGCCTGGCCCGAGGGGTAGCGGTCTTCGGGTTGCCGTGAACAAGCCCTCTGGAACCACGCGTCCATCGTGGGCGGAAGCCATGGCGCCGCCGTGCGCAAGCTCGGGAGGCGCTCGGTGCAAATCTGCAGGAGCAGATCGCCGAGTGTCTCTCCGGAGAACGGAAGTACCCCGGTAAGCATCGTGTACGCGACGAGCCCGAGCGAGTAGAGGTCGGTGCGGGAATCGATACTGCGAAGCCCGCGCGCCTGCTCGGGGCTCATGTAAAGGGGCGTGCCGAGAAGGGTGCCGGTGCGGGTCGAGGAGCCACCCTTGTCGGTCAGCGAGGTCACTTTCGCAATGCCGAAGTCGAGCACCTTGACGATGTAACCATCGTCGTCCACGGATTGGGCGAGATATACGTTCTCCGGCTTGATGTCGCGATGAACGATTCCGAGCGAGTGTGCACGCGTGAGCGCGCGGCAGCATTGCTCGAGGATGGACACCGCCTCCGGCAGGGCGATCGGTCCCAGTCGGCTCAACCGTGTAGCAAGAGACTCGCCGTGGAGCAGCTCCATGACCAGATAGGGCGTGCCGTCGTCCAGGACGCCATTGTCGAAGAC
>JALYHX010000832.1 GCA_030776305.1 Myxococcota bacterium | reverse complement strand
GATCTTCGCCGTTTCGCTCGACGATGGGACGATCAAATCGGGCTGGCCGGTCGTCGTCGACACCGCGGTGCCTGGTTTCGTTTCGAAGGGTCACAACCAACGCGGAGCGCTGGCGCTCCAGAATGGGATTCTTTACGTGCCCTACGGGGGGCACAACGGGGACTGTGGCACCTACAACGGTTGGGTCATTGGAGTGAACGTCTCGACGCCGGGCATGGTGAAGGCGTTCTCGACCAACATGATCGGCGGGGGCGCGTCACGCGGCGGCATCTGGGCCGTTGGAGGCGTCGCCAGCACTCTCGACGGCGCCTCGCTTTTCGTGTCCACGGGCAATACTGGAGGCGTCACGACGTGGGCGGGTGGCGAGGCGGTCCTTCGCCTGGACCCCGGACCGAACTTCACCAACCAGACTGCAAACGAGTTCTACCCGACCGAATGGCTGGCAGAGGACATGCGCGACGAGGACCTCGGCGGTGCGAATCCCGTCGTCGTGGAATTGCCCGGCGCGCCCATGGGATCCCAGCACCTCGTCATCGTACCGGGCAAGGACGGGTACCTCTACGTGCTCAATCGAGACAACCTCGGCGGCGTCGGTGGGCAGCTATCTCGAATGGCGGCGGGCCCCCAGGGGCAGGGGGGAACCGGCGCTCTCAAGGCTGCGTCTGCGGCATACACGACGAGCCAAGGGACCTACGTCGCGTACAACATCAACGTAAACGCCATGCCCGCGTCGACAGGGTGCCCCGCCGCGGTCTCGGCGAGGAGCATCGGCGTCGCAAAAATCAGCGGGAGTCCGCCGACAGCGAGGGTGGTCTGGTGCACGGCGGAGAGTGGAATGGGCTCGCCGATCGTGACGATGACCGGAACTGGGGATGCCATCGTCTGGGACGCGAACACGCATCTCTACGGCTACGATGGCGACACCGGTGCGAGGGTCTACGCCGGACCCGATGCCATGGCGAGCCCGATGCAATACTTCAACACGCCGATCAACGCGAAAGGGCGCATCGTCGTGGCGACGTCCGGGCCGGGGCACCTTTACGTCTTCAAGCCTTGACGATCAGCGCCGCGCTGCATCGGCACGAGCTGTTCGATGACGCATTGCTCGGAGCAGCTGGAGACCACGTACCGGACCATGCGTGGTCGCCTGTAGGCGGCCGCTACGGCGTAAGAACGGCGCGAAATCGAACGCGATTCTCCATCACCTTCGAGAACGCTTGATCGGCTTGGTCGAGGCCGAAGACCTCGACGCGAGGCCGAACGCCGGCCAGCGCGCTGAACGCAAGCGTCTCTTCGGAGTCGATCGCGCTGCCGCTGGGCCAACCGGCGACGGTCTTGCCGCTGAGCAATCCGAAGGCCGACAGTGTCAGAGGGTCATGTGGCGCGGCGACGATGAGGAGCTTACCGCGGGGCTTCAGCCCGCCTACGGTGTTTGCGATTGCGTCGCTGTTCGGGGCGGTGGCCAGGACCAGATCGGCGCCGCCCAGCCTTTGCAGGGCTTCGGCCGCGTTCACCGCGTTCGTGTCGATGTACTCGTGCGCGCCGAGCGAACGCGCGAGCTCTTGCTTCTCGGGCCCATGCGAGATGGCGACCGTGCGGAATCCCATGCGCGCCGCGAACTGGATCGCCAAGTGTCCCAATCCGCCGATCCCCTGAACCGCAACCGTGTCCCCGGCGCGCGCGCCACTGTGGCGGAGGGAGTTGAAGGTCGTGATCCCCGCGCAAAGCAGTGGAGCCGCCTCGACGGCGTTGAGTGCGCCGGGCATCCGCGCCACCGCCTCGGAGGGCACGACCACGTATTCCGCATAGCCGCCGTCATAGCTGATTCCAGTGATGCGCTCGTTCTCGCAATTGATGAAGAGGCCTTTTCTGCAGGCGGTGCATACGAAGCAGTGGCCCCCGTGCCACCCGACGCCTACTCGGTCGCCCTCTTTCCAGACCGCCACGTTCGCGCCCACGCGGTCGACGCGACCGGCGATCTCGTGGCCGGGTACGCGCGGCAGCTTCAGGCCGGGAAACGCGCCACTCTTCACGAACGCTTCGCTATGACAGATGCCGCAAGCCTCGACCTTGATTCGGACCTGACCCGGCCCCGGCTCGGGCACGTCGCGTTCGACGATTTCGAATCGTCCCCCCGCCGTCGAGATCTGAGCCGCTCTCATCTTCGGCATGGTCGGTCCTCCTCGGGCTGCGGCAAGAGACTGCAGGGGCCCTCCTACCGATGACTTGGGCGGCGACCCGGTTGCGGCGTGACCGCAGCGAACGCGAAAATTGAACCGGGGGCCCAGTAGGCGGTCCTAGCGCTCCCGCGGGCCGAAGCCTCGTCGACCCGTCTCGGCCGCTCACGGGGGACTCCTCGTGACAAATCGCGGTCTGATTGGCGTCGCTTTTCGGAGAGGTGCGGGCGCCCGGTTCCCACAAGATTCACATGCTCGCGACCCGGCGAGACTACTGACAGTGCCACGTGTACGAAGAGCCGTCCTTTTCGCAGAGGCAGTAGCCAGGGCCAAACTGACTCAATGCGTACGAGCACTCGGAGCCCGCTTGGGCGGCCGCGCAGGCCGCTCCGTTCGGTAAGGCGGGCGGCGACGGACATGGCGCGACTGCGCCGGCGTCGGGCGCAAAGCCGCAACGGCCGGCCACCGCCGTGTAATTGCAGTCCGCGTTGCAAGGGCAGATGCGAACGCCAACGCATCGGTCTCCGGCCTGGCAGTCGATGTCGCGCCAGCAAGCGCCCGCCTCGGGGGCCAGGCACAGCGTGACGGAGCAGATGAGTCCTGGCGCGCAGTCCCTATCGCCTGCGCAGCAAGCCACGGGCGCGGCGTCGAGAGCGGCCACGTCTGGGCTGGCTTCGACGCTCCCCTCGGCGGCGACCCGAGAGTCCGAACCGCTGTCTGAGGAGGGCCCGAGAGCGCCACTGGCCTTTTCGCCACCGCAATGCGTTGCGGTCCCCATGAGAGCCACGAACAGAGCACTCGCTGCCGGAGGGCGAACCACGCGTGCGCCCGGAGCAAGAGCTGGACCGCTGCTGGATGCTGCCGCCTTGGCTCCTTTCCCAGTCCTCTCGATCCGTTCGATCTTGTAGCCCGTCGGATCTTCGATCAGGCAATCACGGTCGTGCCATGCTCATCCGCCCGCGCTCGCGGAACACGAAGTGACCCATGGGTTTGTGCCATGTTGTGTCGCCCCCTGGCGGCCGGATCATCTCGCTGATCCCGTGTTCGAGGACTGCCTCGCGTCATTCGCGGCGTGCTGCATGCCCTTCTGGGCAAATCATGCGTCGTTCGTTTCCAGGCTCTGCTGCTTGAGCCCCGCAACGTGTGCGTAGCCGCCAACTGCCAGGCGGTTCTCAGGCAGTCCTAAGCCTTCTCTGCCACGCAAAGCGCGAAAGCACCGTCTGCACCGCAAAACCATTCTCGCAGGTGCATCCCACCCTGACCGAGCATCCGCGCGACGCTCGCGCGCGTGAACTTGCGACTGATCTCCGTCCTGACCCGCTCACCGCCTGTGAGCTCGACGCGCAAGTTGATCGCGCGAAGTCTGACGACCATCCGTCGCTGGGATACGAGGTGCATCTCCACACGCTGGCGCTCGGTGTCGTAAAAGGCGAGATGATCGAACCCACGCTCGTCGAAGTCGCCGTCGAGCCCACGGGAGAGGACGCGGAGCACGTTTTTGTTGAACGCCGCAGTCACTCCTTGCGCGTCGTTGTACGCCGCGTGAAGGACGCGTTCGTCTTTGACCTGATCGACCCCCAGCAAGAACGTATCTCGGTCGGTCAGCAGGTTGGCCACGGCACGCAGGAACTCCGGCGCCTCTTGCTCGTCGAGGTTGCCGATGGTGCTGCCGAGCAGCGCGAACAGACGAGGGCCCGCCGACGGCGGCGCGGCAAGGGAAAGTTGCGGAAGATCGCAGTCGAAATCGCCGACGACCCCGCGCACGCTCAACCGCGGGTACCGTGCGAGGAGCGCGTGGGCTGATGCTTCGATCGGTTCGCGCGCGATATCGAATGGCACGTATCGCGGCAATGGGGTGCGTGCGCAGAGCGCGTCGATCAGCAGCCTCGTCTTGCGTGCCATGCCACTGCCAAGCTCGACGAGAGTGGTAGCCGCGGCTCGCGCCACGATCTCGCTCGCGTGCTCAGCGAGCAGCGACGTTTCGGCGCGCGCCAGATAGTACTCGGGCAAATCGCAAATCGCGTCGAAGAGACGCGACCCGCGCTCGTCATAGAAGTACTTGGGAGGGATCGACCGAGGCAGGTGCACGAGACCCGCGCGGGCATCTCGCGCCATGGCCGAGGAGTTCGGGTTTGTCGTCCGCTCCGTCGCATTGCTCGGGCGTGCGGAGGAGTTCAGGTTTGTCGTCCGCTCCGTCGCGTTGCTCGGGCGTGCGGACGCAGCGTCGGCCCTGCGGTCGCTCGTGATCATCTCGAAGCGCTCATTCGCTGTCGAGACACGGTCGTAGCGTGCCTGATGCCGGTGCGACCCGTTCATTGTGGGGCCCCGATGTGTTCTCGCCTCATCCGCCACACACCGGTCTGATCCATCAGGAAGTCGAAGGCCTGACCGTCATCGCTCTGCAGATGAATGCGCAGCGGAGGGCCCTCGCTCCATGACCACTCGGTCACGGTCCAAGTGTGCGGATCGTCCTCGAGCTCGCTTGCGGCGGAAGTCGCGCGGAAGCGATTGAGGTTCCGGCGCGCGGGTTCGGTGACATTCTCGGTGGGCATGCGAAGCATTTCACCTTGCAATGGCAAACGGGCGCGTCGCAGGCAAGTAGTATTGGCTGCCGCGCGGACAAAGTGTCAATCGTAGCGTTCGCTGTGAACCTGTCGGCGCGCCAGTCCCATGTCCTTGCGCAACAGATCGCGAACTGAGCCGATCATGCGCTGCAGTCCGCAGACATAGGCATGCGTATTCTCCTCGTTGCCCGCAGCGAGGGCGCTCCAGAGCTCACGCACGTGCGCCTGCACATACCCGCGGCGTCCTTGCCATGAGGTGCTCGGTTGCGAGAGCGTCACTTCGAAGCGGATGAACGGATGCTCGCGCGCCAGTTTGTGAAACTCATCGGCATAGAGCGAGTCTTCCTCGTGTCGAACGCCGAGCAAGAGTGACATCGGCGTGCGCGCGCCCGCAGCGACGGCCGCCAGGATCATGCTGCGCATCGGCGCCACCCCGGTACCCGTCGCGATCATGAGGGCGGGAGCGCCGCTTGCCGGTGGCCGCGTGAAGAAACCTTGGGGGCCCGTGAACTGGACGAGCGTTCCCGGATCGACGGCATGGAACCACGTCGAGACAGGTCCGCCATGTACTCGCGTGATGGCGATGTCGAAGCCAGGAGAGCCATCCGGCGGCGATGCGATCGAATACGAGCGCTTCATGTCCGCCGGTTCCTTCGCCACGGGCGTCAACGCGTTGAGCCACTGGCCCGGCTCGAAGGCCATTGGCTCCCCGTCGAGACGCTCGAAGCCGAGCTCGCGAACGCTTGGCGAGAGCGCGCGTGCCTTCAAGAGCCGTGCTTCGAACGTCGGCGGGGTGGGCATTGCGTCCTATTTAGTAACGTTTGTCCCTTGGGCTACGCTCAAACCCCGCGACGCGAGGAGCAAGCGCGTCGGGGCGGTAGGCATACGCTGCCTTCACACGCGACAATGACCGCAGAGCGCGTTCCATGCGCAAGAGCGCGTCGAGCGCGTGGTCGGTCGACAGATGCCGATCCCGGGCCGCGTCGAGCACCGGTCCGATCGCCACGGTCGCATCGCGAGGATGAAACACCGCTCCGGGCAAGAGTGCGACCACGAGGCTGCGCACGGAGTCGTTGGCGATCCCGTACGTTGCGGACACTCGCGCGTCGAAGAGCTGACCGGCGGCAGCAGCGAGCTCCGCGCGCGAATCATCATCGATGACGGTGATGACGAACTCCGCGCCGCTCCATGCGTCGACGAGCACCCCGTCTTCCGCGCGAAAAAGACCCCGGTGGGATCGTTCGAGCGGATACAGCCAGACGCGCTCCTCCGCCGTCAAGGCGTCGTGGACCTCGCGCCCGAACCTCCCGTGCGTGACCGCGTCGCACCAGAACGCGCGGCTCCGCTCCTCGAACCAGTCGTCGTCAGGCGCGAACTCGCCCGTCCTATGCTCGAAGGCGGCGCGCATCTCGGCCACACGCGCGGCTTGCTCCGGCGCGCCGCCGAGCTGCACGATTCGAGCGACCGCCTCGAGCACTCGCATCCCGCCCGCGCTGGTGTACCCTTTCGAGCGAGAGGGCGCATGGAAAACCGCGTCTTTTTCCCGCAGGCCGCGCTCGACCAATGGATCGCCGAGGGCACCGTCGACTTGAAGCAAGGCGAACTGACGATCCTCGCTGAAGCGCGTCGATACGAGCTCGTCGACGCCGTGCGGGTGGTCCGCGAACTGAGCGGCGGCACCGACCCCCATGAGCTGGTGGGTCGCGCCAAGGCGCGCGCCTTTCTCGAACAAATGGGAGCGGCGATCATGGAGTCGTCGATGCTGCTCGGCGATGCGGCGTACGACGTGGATCTGGGGTGGTTGGGTGCCCCCGTCGGCTCTTTCGCAGAGCACGTGGATTCGACTGCGCGCAAGAGTGCTCGCGCGGGTCGTCCCACGGAGGACGCAAAGTCCGACGAGGAGCTTCTGGCGCGGTTTCTCGCGAATAGCCTGTAGTGCAGCTACGATCCGCTCTGCGTGAAGCTCGACCTCTCCGACCTGCTTTTTGGGGCGACGGCCGCCATCTATTCTGCCGCGTGCGCGATGTTCATCGCGTATTTGCTAGGTTGGCCCCGGGGTGAGCCGGACGCCGGGGGTGCCGCCGGCCGCGTGGCGCGCTGGGCACCACGACTGGTTGCCATCGGCGTACCGTTGCATGCAACGCACATCGTCGTCGCGTCTCTGGTCCTCCATGTATGTCCCGTGGAGGGCATCCACTTTGCGATGAGCATTGCATCGATGTTGGCTGCGTTCGCGTACGTCGTCGCGCGGTCCCGCTTCCGAATCGACGTCGTCGGCGCGTTCGTCGCGCCACTGGCCCTCACGTTCCTTTTGGCTTCGCGCTTCGTCGGCACGGGTGGCGGCCCCAAGCTGCGCAGCGCGATCTTGCCGTTCCACGTTGCGGCGAACCTCCTCGGCGTCGCGTTCTTCACACTCGCATTTGCCGCGGCCGTCGCCTACCTGTTGCAAGAGCATCACCTCAAGCAGAAGAACCTTCACGGGACCTTCCTGCGCCTGCCGCCGCTCGAGGCGCTCGATCGGGCCGAGCATCGGTTTCTTGCTGCTGGTTTCCCGTTGCTCACGATCGGCATTCTGACCGGGACGCTGTGGGCACGCGACGTGGAGGCGGGCGGCGCCGCGGAGATCGCTCGCGCGGCGTTCGGCTATCTTTCGTGGACTCTGTTCGGAGCGGTGTTGCTCATGCGCGCAGCGGCCGGCTGGCGGGGGCGCAGAGCCGCATACGGCACGATCGCCGGTTTCGGATTCACCATCCTCGTCCTTCTCCTCTACCTCGTGCGCGACGCCACGGCGATTGCAACCTTGGCTGCGTCGGCAGGGGGATCGTGATCGTCGTCGTCGGTTTGTCGCACCGAACTGCGCCGGTCGAAGTGCGAGAGCGCCTCGCCGCCGGTGCGGACACCATTGCGGGGAATGCGTCGTCGCCCGATCCCTCTGGGAGGGATCGAAACGTCACAGTGCTAGCTCGGCTGGCGGCCCGCAGCGAGCTCGCCGAAGTGATGTTCGTGTCGACGTGCAACCGCGTCGAAGTGGTCGCGCGTTGCGACGATGACGGCGTCGACGCGGCGTTTCGCGCCATTCGCGAGGAGCTCGCGCGCCACGGCGGCCTCGCGCACGATGCCGAGCTCGCCCCGTACCTCTACGATTCGCGAGGGGACGAAGCGGTGCGCCACATATTTCGGGTCGCAGCCAGCCTGGACTCGATGGTGCTCGGTGAGCCGCAGATTCTCGGTCAGGTGAAGGACGCCTACGACGCGGCGCTCGCAGCGGGCGCCCTCAAAGGCAAGCTCGCACGATGCGTGAGCCGCGCGTTTGCCGTGGCCAAGCGCGTGCGATCCGAGACAGCCATCGGAACCGGCGCTGTGAGTATCTCCAGCATCGCAGTGGATCTTGCACGGCGTGTCTTCGGCGACCTCTCCGACCACGTCGTCCTTCTGCTCGGTGCCGGAGAGATGGCAGAGGCCGCCGCGCGTAGCCTCGGCCGAGGGGCGCGCGCGCTACGGATTTGCAATCGCAACTTCGACCGCGCCGCGGCGCTCGCGCGGGACATGCACGCATCCGCGGTGCCGTGGGAGGGCCTCGAGGCGGAGCTCGTTCAAGCGGACGTCGTCGTTGCCAGCACTGCGAGCAGCACTGCGATCGTCACGCGCGACATGGTCAAGCGCGCAATGAAGGCGCGGCGTGGGCGGACGCTGCTCTTTGCCGACATCGCAGTTCCGCGCAATGTGGACCCTTCCGTACACGCGATTGACAACGTCTACGTGTACAACATCGACGACCTCGAACAGGAAGTTGCGCGCGGCTTCGAAGCGCGCCGCGGGGTGGTCGAGGCCGCGGAGAAGATCGTGACCGATGAGGTCGCGCAGTTTGTGGCGTGGTCACGCGGACTCGAGGTGCAGCCGACCGTCGTCGCGATGCGCGCGAAGGTCCGAGCGATGATCTTCGCAGAGCTCGATCGCATGCTCGCAGGGAAGTTGAAGCATCTGGCCTCGGACCGGGCCGCGCTGACTCTGATGGCCGATAGCATCGTCAACAAGCTCTTGCACGCGCCGACGACCAAGCTCAGATCGCGCGCTGCCAGCGGCGACGACGCAGGAGATCTGGCTGCGGCCGTGCGCTTTCTTTTCGACTTGCAGGACGTCGCATCGCAGAGGGACACGGAGCCTGGCGGTGGCGAAGACAGGGCGCGCGCCGTAGCCGACGATGACGAGCGGTTGGCGCACTGACGCGGCGTCCCGCACGGTGAGTTGGGGGCGAGTGCGCGCGCCGACGCAGCGGGCGACGCCGTCAGCCTGAATTGGAGCAGCGCCGCTCACTGGATGTTTTCATTGTCCGCGTTCTTGTTCGAGTGCGTTGGCAAGACTTGTTCACACCCATGAAAATTGATTCGATCGATTGATCGATTCGGTGACTGGCGACCACTGAGTGAGCGACATTCTCGAAAGGAGAGCGCCGATCGGTGAGCGGAATGGTAAACCTGCAAACGCCCGCCTCGTGTCGGCCGAGGAGCCTCGACCAGAAACGACGACAAGGAGCGAGTCCGTGGTCGCGCAATCTTCGGAATAGCTGTTGCACATATCCGCGCGAACGAGGCGCCGGGAGATCGAACTTTTTGCCCGCCGGCTGCTCACCGTCGTGAGCGCGCTGCGACGACGACTGAACTGGGATCGTGACAGTCACGTGTCTCGACCGTTTTTTGCACGCGCTGGGCGGCACTTTGCGCTCGAGTGCTTGAATCGTAATTTGATATGACACAAATCGACGGGAGTCCGTCTGTGCCGGCGTCGCGCGGGTCGCGTGAGGCGCTGAAATACGGGCCTCGTTACGGTGTCCGCTCAACTGGAATATGACACCCACTTCGGACAGCAGAGGAAGATTGACAGGCCGTAGCGCGCACTCTCGGTGACGCCGCGGCCCCTGACGGTGGAAAAACGCGTTCTAACGTGAACGGCGTCTTCCCCGACAAACAGCCCGCACGGCCGACATCCTCGGTTTCGACCCTGGATGCGCAACGAATAGAGGGTTTTTGGACGAATGCGCTTTTGAGTGACTCAGGAGGTTCGGATGAGAAAGTTACACGAATGGGTATTTACGGGCCTCGGTGTGTCGCTCGCAGGTGCGGCGGGGGCCTGCGGCAGTGCGCCGGGGATGGAAAACACGGGCTCCGCCGAACAAGCATCCGTCCGGACCCCGCAAACTCTGCTCCGCGGTGACGCGGTGCCCCAGTTCGTGACTCCGCTGACGACGCTGCAAGCATCGCGCGCCGATGGAACGCGGACCGTGACCGTCGACATGGCCGAGTTCCAGGAGACGGTCCTACCTCCGCAGCTCTACCCGAAGAGCGGGCGGTTCGCCGCGGGAACGATCATGTGGGGATACAACGTCAACGGGACCGGCCCGGACTGGCCCAGCGCAACTATCGAATCACGTAAAAATATCGCGACCACGGTCCGCTACTCGAACAGCCTGAGGAACCCGTTTCTCCAGCAGTTCCTGAGCCAGGACCTGACCATGCACTGGGCCGACCCCATTGGAGCATCGGCCAGAAACCACTGCGTCCAGGGCGACGAGAATGGCGGCGATTTTTTCACGGACGCCGGCCAGGTCGCGACGAACGACGCGGGGGTCATCGGAGGAACGCAGAACGCCGTTCCGCCTGCCTGCCAGGTTCCGTACGCCGGGCCGGTCCCGACGGTGCCGCACCTTCACGGCGCCGAGGTGCTCTCGGCCTTCGACGGCCACCCCGATGCCTGGTTTACGGCCGGGCTCGCGCAGAAGGGACCGGGGTTCGTCAGTGACGTCTACAATTATCCGAACCAGCAAGAAGCGACGACGCTTTGGTTTCACGACCACGCGCTCGGCTCGACGCGGCTCAACGTCTATTCGGGGCTCGCGGGCTTTTATCTCATCCGCGATGAGCGTGATACGGGCCGAACGAACAACCCAATCACCCTTCCGGGTGGACCCTTCGAGCAAGAGATCACCATCGCCGACCGGATGTTCGATACGAACGGTCAGTTGCTCTTTCCGGACGGAAGCCCGTCCGGGCATGCCAACGGCCTCGAAGGGGCGCCTGCCAACCCGAACCTGCACCCTTTCGCGATCCCGGAGTTTTTCGGGAACGTCATGACCGTCAATGGAAAATCGTGGCCCTTCTTCTCGGTGCAGCCCCGCCGCTACCGATTCCGGATGTTGAACAGCTCGAACGCGCGTTTTCTGCAGATGCAGCTCTTCGAGGAGGCCAAGGTCAACGGCAGGTTCACCGGCATCGCCACGCTCTTCACGGACACGCAGAATCCGCCGGTCGGCATCCCCGGGCCGCCCATCTGGCAAATTGGGTCCGACGGCGGGTTTCTCAACTCTCCCGTCAACGTCAACCTCGTCACGGCGGGTGTACCGGCAACCGGCGACCCCAATTCGCCGCACCTCTTCATGGCGCCCGCCGAGCGCGCCGACATCATCGTCGACTTCGGCGGCCAGTCCGGAAAACGCTTTGTCCTGACCAACACCGCGGTCGCGCCCTACCCGGGCGGCGGCGTGCCGACCGAGAGCGTCCTTCCGCCTCCTGCGCAGCAGGGCGGCACCAACCTCCCCGGTCCGTACGACATCGTCGATCAGGTCATGGAATTCCGCGTCGACCAGCCGCTCGCCGGCACGGATACCTCCTTCAACCCTGCCGGTAACCACCCGCCCCTTCGGGCAGCTTCGATCGTCGACATCAAGCCGGCCGACACGCACCTGCCCGTCGACGTCCGCCGGCAGATCATCCTCGACGAGGTGGAGGACATCACCACCGGCTTGCCCGTCGAAGTCATCATCAACAACTCGCACTGGAACGGCCGGCGCGAGGGCAGCACCACGGTCATCCCCGGGTCACAATCGAACAGCCACGGCCTGGAGGCCACGGAGCTGCCGCGCGAGGGGTCGACCGAGCTCTGGGAAGTCGCGAACCTCACCCCCGACGCGCACCCGCTGCACATTCACCTCATTCAGTTCCAAATCATCGAAAGCCAGCCGTTCAACACCGAGTCGGACCTTTGCCCGCATGGCCTCGCTACTCCCCAGTTCGGCAACGATGGAGACGGCCAATTCAATTTCTCCGGCCCCGAGTATCGCCAGGCGTACGACGCCCTCTTCCCGGGCGGCACATTCAATGGCTTCACGTTCCCTCCGCACAACTTCATCCCGGGCTACGGGCCGCCGCTTTCGTATCTCACGCCCAACGCCGATGGCGCCATCGGGGGAAACCTCGCGTTCAGCGCCGGCAAGAATCAGTACTTCGTCGGGCCGCCCGTGCCGCCGCAACCGCGCGACCAGGGCTGGAAGGACGTCGCAAAGATGTTCCCGTGCGCCGTCACCCGTCTGGCCGTTCGCTGGGCCCCGCAAGACGTGGCGGCCGGTCGCACCCATCCCGGGCAGAACAACTTCCCGTTCGACCCGACGACTGGCGGTCCGGGCTACGTGTGGCACTGCCACATTCTTGATCACGAAGACAACGAGATGATGCGCCCGATGCTCCTCGAACGATGAGCGCCACTCGACGTGAGGCTCTGGCCCATATGAGCCGGCCCGATACCGCCTCTGACCATCACGCGGCCACGCGTGAGGGTTTTCGGGGCGGTTGCCTTTCGTGTAGAAAGAGATGACTGGTGGGCGAATCGAACGAGAAGTTGACGAGTTCGCGCCCCAAAGCGAACGGCGGCCTATCGTTCGTGCTCGCTATTCGGGTGGGGTTACTCTTTTTCGCCGCGTGCGCGGCGGCGGCCGCCCTCTTCGTCCTGCGATCGTCGGAACCGAGCGACGGCCGATCCGGCGCCCGATACATGTGCCCCATGCACCCCGAGGTCACGTCGCCGGTGCGCGGCGAATGTCCGATTTGCCGCATGGAGCTCGAGGCCATAAACTCGGCCTGCAGCGGTTGCGTTTCGGCGCCGATCGGCTCGTCGACGTACCAGTCATACGACATCCCGAGACGCCGGGGGACGGGACCGGACGCTCCGTCACCGGCCTGGGTCGAAGCCGACGGGAAGGTCGCCGCCCTCGTCTACAAAGACGAGCTCGAGGGGCTTCCGCCCGACGTGCCCGGGATCTTCTATCGCGCCGAAGCGCCGAGCGAGCCGATTCGAGCCCACATGCTGCGAGAGCCCTTCGAACCATGGGACCGTTCGACTTCGCGCGTCCGCCTCGAGATCGAGGGGACGGCTCCCGCTCTTCGCGCGGGCGCGATCGGATGGGTGCGGCTCGGCGTCAAGGGCCGCGGCGTCGCGGTCATCCCGTACCATGCCATCCTCGAAGGTGAAGGGGGGCCGTACGTGCTCGTCGCCTCTGAAGGAGGTCACACGCTCACCAAGCGACGCGTCGAAATTGGAAAGACTTATGCCGACATGACGTTCATGCTTTCGGGGGTCCGCCCCAACGAGCGGATCCTCGTTCGGAGCGCGTTCTTCGTCGACGCGGAGCGACGACTCCGGCGTGAGCCGACGATCGAGGTGACTCGTTGATCGAGCGTGTCGTGGCATGGGCGACGCGTCGCCCATGGCTCGTCATCGCGGTTGCGGCGCTCCTCGGGGCCTTCGGAGAGGTCGCGCGCCGAAGGCTGAATCGCGACGCGATACCGGACCTTTCGGATCCCCAGATCGTGCTCGTCGCCGACTGGATGGGCCACCCGGCCGTCGAGGTCGCCGAGGGCGTCACGCGCGTGCTCACGCGAGCTTTCGACGGACTTCCCGGCATGACGGCGGTCCGTGGCTCGTCGATGTCCGGCATGGCTTACGTGGACGTCCTCTTCGATTCGCCGTCGACCCTCGAGCGGGGGCGGCAGGCCATCGTCGATCGCGTGGCTGGCGTGCGAAAGCGTCTCCCCGCGAGCGTGAGACTGCAAATCGGTCCGCTCGCGTCGAGCACCGGTTGGGTGTTCGAGTACGCGCTCGTCGATCCACATCGACGCCAGTCCGGACTCGCGCTGCGTCGGCTGCAAGACGATGTCCTTCGTCCGGCGCTCGCGTCGATCCTCGGCGTGAGTGAGGTCGCATCCGTCGGAGGCGAAGTGCAAGAGGTGCTCGTCGAAATCGAGGCAGACCGCCTCCGCGCCCGGGGGGTTGCCTACACCGATGTCGTTTCGGCGGTCCGCTCGGCAATCGCCTCCGCCGTCGACCCGAAGGATCTCTCGTCGGCGCCGCTCGACGTTCCGAGTGCCGTCGTCGACGCGGTGCCGCCCCGCATCGGAGACTTCGCTCACGTTCGACTCGCGGACGACATGCCGACCGGGCTCGCCGATTTTCGAGGCATCCAGCCTGCCGTCGGCGGCATCGTCGTCGCGGCGAGGAACGCGGACATCGTGCGCGTCATCGCCGAAGTCAAACGGACGCTCGACCGGCAGCGTTCGACCCTTCCCCCGGGCGTCGAGCTCGTCACCGCCTACGATCGTTCGGAGCTCATCGCCGGCGTAGGCCAGACGATGCTCCGGGCGCTCGGCGAGGAAGTGGCCGTCGTCGTGCTCGTGACGTTGCTCTTTCTCGTGCACTTTCGCAGCGCACTCGTTCCTCTCGTGACGCTGCCCGTCGTCTTGCTCCTCACCTTCGCCGGCATGTACGTCGTCGGCGCGGCCGCGACGATCATGAGCCTCGGCGGCGCCGGCATCGCGCTCGGCATGGCCGTCGACGCCGACATCGTCGCGCTCGAAGCGTGCCACCGCCGGATCGAGGCGCTCGGCCCGGATTCGTCCAGCGCCGAGCGGCGCGCCGCGCTCGTCGCCGCGGCGGGGTCTTTCGCGCCGGCAATCCTGACCGCGCTCGTCATTACCGGGCTCACGTTCCTGC
>JALYHX010000831.1 GCA_030776305.1 Myxococcota bacterium | reverse complement strand
GCTCAGGAGCTGGCGGCATACGCACCGGTGGTTACGGTTCGCGCCGCCAGCCCGAGGGTTTGAAACCTGGCGGACATGTCAAATCTCGTCGGTATCCGGCCGGACGACGAAAGACGATCGCGTACTCACACTCGGTACGCTCACCTTCGAAGTCTTTGCTGGCTCGATAGGCGAGCGCGGAGCCATCCCGGATGGCCGCACAGGTTGCGCAGCGGGTGCCGGCGGATTGTCCTGCTGCTGAGCAACCGTTGCGATCTCGTCCCACCCCTCCTCCTTCGGCTCGAGCTCGCCTCGGGAGGAGCGGACCGTCGCCGATTGGAGGAGCGTCCGCGAAGAGCCCGTTGGCCGCGGCGGCTTCGACGTGTCTGCGCGTTTGCCGGCTCGGTTCTTGTGGCCCGTCTTGTCTTGGCTTTGCGTTACGTACTTTCGCAAGGCGTTTCCACTGAGCTTCACACCTTCCTCGGCCATCATCGCGGCGATCGCCTCCCAGCTGTATCCGTTTTGGGTCATCCTTCGGAGCTTGGGGGCGAGCTTTCGAACGAAGCGCGAATGTCGAGTACGTCGCAAGCGTTGGCGCCGCAGGCGCTGCCTCGAATCGCTTGGAAATCGCATCAATGGTCTCTTGGGTGTATTGGGGTCTCGATGGCATAGGTGTCCTCCCAGTCGGGCTCAACGGCGATCCGCATGTTTTCGCCGCTTGGTCTTCAGCACTGCGGCCGCTGAAGGAAAGCGGGGCAAGTTCGACGATGTCGTTGAACGAGTCTGCGGGGGGCCATCCGGTTGTCTCGCCTCACTGGCAGCAAACGGGCGCTCGCACGCTGCGCACAAACCAAGCACGCGCGCTTTGGCTTGGAGCTCGGTCACGAGCTCACCGATGGGGATCCCAAGGATGGAGAGGGGTTCGGGGATCCCGCCCTGCCGAACTTCCATGATGCTTACGGTGCCGTGAAGCTCGCGGAAGCCTCGACTGTCGCTGACCAGGTACGTGTCGGCGGCGAGTGGCTGGTCGAGCTCAAGCCCCTCGCGCTTGCGGATGTTGTCCACGACGAGCGGAAGGTGCCTTACGTCGATTCCTAGCCCCCGCAGAACATCGGCAACGCGTATCGCGACCAGATCGCGAAAGCTGTAAAGACGCTCGCCGCCGGGTCCGGTCCGGCCTGGGCTCACCGAAGGTTTCAAGAAATCACGGGTGCACCAATTGAGAAGCGTCCGCGGGGTCACGCCACGGTTCGGGGTGCGTGCTAAAGTCTCCTTGGAATGGCTCTCTTGCCGGACGAGTGCAAGGCACGACGATCGACCTCGACGTCGCCCCGAACCAGCCGTTCGAGGGCAAGCGCGTACGCGTTGTGCTCGAACTCGTCGACGACGACGTTGACCCTCGACGAGCGAGCGCGCGCGTGGGGTGCGTGGCTCAAGGGCGGCCCCGACGGGCGTAAATGGTCGCCTGCCGCCGGAAGTCATTCAGCGCATCGTCCGCCCGATCGCCGACGACGGCGACGCCGAGTTCCCGTGATCGCACTGGGGACATCCGGTGGTTCCGGTTCGGCGCTCCTGACAAGCGGCGCCCCTGCTCGGCCTCTTCGCGGACGAGCCCGAGGTGATGGAGGAGGCAATGGTCCACGTAGCCGGGCCGGGATCAGGGCGGGGCCGCATCGCCGGTGACGCTCGGCGGCCACCTGGCGAGCCCCCTGCTAGACTCTCAGTGTGAGCCAGTCCCTTGCACTCGACCAGGCAGTTGAGGCGTTGAAGCGCGACCCGACGCATGCAGTCCGCGCGCGCGTAGGTGACATGACCGTCGAGCTTCGCGCCGTCCCCGACTCTCCGCCGGCTGCCGAACGCTCGGCAGCGGACGCGCTCCGCGAGATAGGCCCCTGGGAGGGTGAGACCTACGAGGAGCTCGTCGCGTTGTTCGCGGGCGTCCGGCAGCGCATCTCGCGGCCCGTGCCAGACCTCGACCGGTGAGGTACGTCGTCGATACGAACATCGCGATCGCGATGCTCGCGCAGCGGCAGCCGGTCCTTCAACGGCTCTCGACGGTCGCGCCGGAGGAGGTCGGCCTATCGGTCCTCGTCGTCGCGGAGCTCCTCTTCGGCGCGCGACGGTCCGCGAGAGTGAAAGAGAACGTCGGCCGGGTCCAGGCGCTCGAGGCGCAACTTCCGGCGCTGCCAGTCACGCGGCCCATCGTCGAACGGTACGGCATCGTGCGCGCCGAGCTCGCCGGGCGCGGCCTCGCCAAGAGCGACTTCGATCTGGTCATCGCCTGCACGGCCTTGGAGCACGGTGCCACCCTCGTGACGAACGACGGCGCGTTAAAGGACGGCGCGATCGCAGGGCTTGTGGTTGAGGACTGGCTCTCCTAGCGTCGGCACCCGCGTTTAGGGCCGGGCGTGTCGACATTTTCAACGATTATGGGCAGCATCGAGCGATGGGCGTTTCAGGTGAAAAGCTAGATGCGACACGGTAGACGGGTCCCTGGCGCGTCTACCCGACGCGCGCCCGCGCGTGCCACCAGCGTGCCATGACGGGGGCTGATTCGGGCGGACAGGAGCGGAATCCAGGGGAGTGTCGACGGAGACGGAAAGGCGAGGGGACTCGAACGCTTAGACGAAAAGCAGCGCGCCGTCGCATACTTGCAGAACACGCTTGAAACGCGTTCGAGTCCCGTCCACCCCGCCCAAAATAATGTCTGAAGACGCCTGGTTACGCGGTCTGTAGTAAGCACTGTAGGAAATCCCGTCCGGTTGGCCGACCCCACCTGCGTGCACCAGAGCCACGATTTGGGGGTCGCGCAGCCGGACTTTGAGCTTCCCGACCTCCAGGCAAATCAGCTCCCAGGCGAGCGTCGTATAGAGGTCGACGATGTCGCCGCGCGGGCCATGCGTCACCCATTCGAGCACGTCCTTTCGAGCGCCGTCCGATCGCGCTAGCGTGGCGGCGGCATCACCCGCGGCGGCGGGCGCGAGGCGGTACGCGATGCTCGGCATCGCGCGAAAGCGCGCCGGGGCACAGCACTCGAGGTTCGCCTCCGGATTCTTGTCGGCATCGGGCGAGACGAGAACGATGCTCGCGCGCGTCAGCGACCCGCCCGCGAGCCGAGTCGCGACGGACTTGCCGTTGCGTAGAAGCGACCCACCCCGTTCGGCCCATGCGACCAGGTCACCGTCGTCGTCGGGGTACCCGAACGCGAGGATGACGCCAAGAATTGGCACGCCCTCGTGAACCGCAGCGATGGAAAGCGCCGACCCGCGCATGCCGAGCAAGAACGACTTCGTGCCGTCGTTCGGGTCCACCACCCAGACCGGATCCCCGGCGGTTCCCTCATGGACCCCGTCTCCTCGCCCCGATAGCGCCTCGGTAGCGCGGTGAGCAGGCGCTCGCGCACGACGAGTTCGACCTCTCGATCGATGTCGGTATGATGGCCGCCGCCGCGCCGTCCGCCGGCGCGATGAAGCTCCTGCACCACGAGTGGATGGACCTCCCGCGCGGCCTCGACCGCCAGGCGGGGGGCCTTCTCCCACGTTCCTGCGCTCGCCTTCATCCCCTTCCCCCCTTGCAGCCATGCTCTGCGGTGCCGATGCCGTGCTGCCCGCCGATCGCCACGATCGTGCGCGCCGGTGACCTGGTGGAGGCCGCTTAAGAACAGCGCCGCGAAGTGCTCGCGGTCGGTGAGGCCCAGCATCGCGTGCAGCGTGTGCGCCGCGCGTTCCTCGTTCGACACGATCCGTTCGGCGAGTCTGAGCGGGCGGCGGGATTGAACGAGGCGGACTTCGTAGACGGGGATCTTCTGAAGCGTGGGCTTGCGGCTGTTCGTCGTTTCCATCGGAAAACCTGCTTGGGTCGGCTTCGGCCGGGTTTTTCCGGCTCGTTCGACCCACCGGGGGCGGGCCGCCGCGACGCTCCTGACCATGACGGGCTCGCAGACGGACCACTCCGCAGGCTGCTGCGGACGTCACTCGGCGGCGCGACGTACATCGCGGTCTTGCGTCCGCCTTCGTGTTTTCAGAGCCGTGCGCCAGTGAAGATATGGACGCATGCGTCCATCCGGGCGGCACCGTCTTGCTGATGGTGGGAAAAACAGGCCGTCAACAATCGGCGCGCTTCATTGAGCGCGTTATCACCCAAGACGTCGCTGGCCA
>JALYHX010000830.1 GCA_030776305.1 Myxococcota bacterium | reverse complement strand
TCTATGAGTTGACCTATATCCGCGAGGACGGTAGTCGCTTCCCCGCGGTAGTCTCCGTGACGGCATTGCGCGACGCGCAGGATGCCATCATCGGCTACCTCTTGATCGGCACCGACAACACCGCACGCAAACAGGTCGAAGAGGAGCGGACGAAGCTCGATCAGCGGCTACGCGACCAGCATTTTTATACACGCTCGCTCATCGAATCCAACATCGACGCGCTCATGACCACCGATCCACGCGGCATCATCACGGACGTCAACAAGCAGACAGAGGCGCTGACTGGATGCACCCGCGACGAGTTGATAGGCGCGCCCTTCAAAAACTACTTCACCGATCCGTGCCGTGCCGAGGCCGGCATCAATCGTGTCCTCAACGAAGGCAAGGTCACCAACTACGAGCTCACCGCGCGCGCGAGAGACGGCAACCTCACCGTCGTGTCTTACAACGCGACCACGTTCCACGACCGCGACCGGAGACTGCAAGGTGTTTTCATCGCGGCGCGTGACGTGACGGAGCTCAAACATTTTGAACGAACGCTTCAGCTGAAGAACGTCGAATTGGAAGCCTCGAGCCGCATGAAGTCCGAATTTCTCGCCAACATGTCCCACGAACTGAGGACGCCGCTGAATGCCATCATTGGCTTCTCAGAGGTCCTCAGGGACGGCCTCCTCGGCGAGATGACCGAGCAGCAGCGAGGGTTTATCGGGGACATATTCGGCAGTGGCACTCATCTGCTTGCCTTAATCAACGACATTCTCGACCTGTCCAAGGTCGAGGCTGGCAAGATGACGCTCGACCTGGAGCCGCTGGAAGTGTCGTCGTTGCTCGCGAACAGCCGGTCCATCATCCGTGAGAAGGCCGTGACCCGCCGGATCCAAGTGTCGATGGACGTCGCCACGAATTTGGGCACCGTTCGTATGGACGCGCGCAAGGTCAAGCAAATCGTCTACAATCTTCTTTCCAACGCGGTTAAGTTCGCCATCGAGGGCACCGAAGTGACGTTGCGCGCCAGCCGCGTTCCGCACAGCGAAGTCGGGAAGCTGTTCGGGTCTTGGCCCGGACGGGCCTTTCCGCTGACTCGGAATGGGTTTGACGATTTTCTCAAAATTACTGTCACCGACAGTGGCATCGGCATCTCGCCCGAAGGGATGGGGCACCTCTTCAAACCTTTCAGTCAAATCGACAGCGGCCTCGCGCGCAAATTCGAGGGCACCGGACTCGGTTTGGCCATGGTCAAACTCTTGGCTGAGTTGCACGGCGGCGAGGTGGCAGTGGAGAGCTCCGTCGGGGAGGGCTCCCGCTTCATAGTCTGGCTGCCGCTTCGTGCGCCGGAACAGGACACGCTCGCAGCGCTCAGAGCGCCCCCGTCCAAACCGCCATCCAAAACGGAAGGCATCCCTCCTAGTGTGGCCACGGTTGGAGCACGTACCGCGCTGATCGTCGAGGACGACTTCAAATCCGCGGCCCTGATCCGTGTGCAACTCGAGGCCCAGGGCTTCAAGGTTCTCGTTGCTGCCTCCGCCGAGGAGGCGCTCATTCTTGCATCGAAGCAGCCGCTGTCGTTGATCACGCTTGACATCATGTTGCCCGATATGGACGGTTGGGAATTCCTCAACCGCATTCAGCACCTTCCGGCGCTGATGCGCGTTCCGGTCGTTATTCTTTCGATCGTCGCGGACCGCAACAGGGGTTTCGCACTCGGCGCAGCCGCGGTCATAGAAAAACCGATATCCCGACTGCAACTGTATCAGTCTCTCGTGGAGCTCGGTCTGGTTCCTCTCTCCGCTGGCCGCACGCTGAAAGTGCTCGTGGTCGATGACGACCCAAAGGCCGTAGAGCTGATCGTCGTTCGAGTCCTTGGGCTGGCCACGACGGTACTGCGCGCGTATGGCGGACGCGACGCGATCGAGACGGCGCACAATGAGCTCCCCGACCTCATCGTGCTGGACCTTATGATGCCTGACGTGAATGGTTTTGACGTCGTGGAGGCCCTCAAGGAGCGCCCCGAGACCGCTCGCATTCCGATCATTGTCGTCACTGCCAAGCAGGTCACCGCGGCAGACCGTTCGAGGCTGAATGATTGTGTGACGGCGATCGTGGAAAAGTCCGAATTCGACCGTGATCGTTTTCTGGCCGAGGTCCGGCGGGCAATGTCAGGCCGGGAACCGGGGGCCTGAGATGGCCAATGTTTTAATTGTAGAGGACAATCCTGCCAACATGACGTTGGTTGTATTCCTCCTAAAATCCGTCGGCCATCATGTGCGCAGCGCTTGCAATGCAGAGGCGGGGCTAGCGCTGGCACGCGCAGAAGCACCCCACCTGATCCTCATGGATATTCAGCTTCCAGGCATGGATGGCCTGGAGGCGGTTGCGGTCCTAAAGCGCGACGAGGCGACGCGCGCCATTCCCGTCATCGCTCTGACAGCGCTTGCGATGAAGGGCGACGAAGAGCGCATTCGATCCGTAGGGTGTGATGGCTATATCGGCAAGCCGATTCGCTACAAGGAATTTCTGGCCACTATCGCCGCGCAGTTGGCGCGACCGTGAAGCCGACGCCCGACATCGCTGACCGTCCGGCGCGCGTTCTGATTGTGGACGACGAACGCCACAACAGACAATTGTTGGAAGTCATGCTCGCGTCCGAGGGCTTCGTGTTCGAGACGGCAACCAGTGGTGCCGAAGCTCTCGCGATCGTCGCGCAGCATCCTCCCGACCTAATCCTGTTGGACGTCATGATGCCAGGTATGGATGGCTACGAAGTGGCGGCGCAAATCAAGGCCGACTTCGCCACGAAGAACATTCCCGTCATCATGGTGACCGCCCTGGACGATCGCAACGCAAAAATGCTTGGGTTGAATGCTGGAGTCGAGGATTTTCTGAGCAAACCCGTGGATCGATCCGAACTGCGTGTGCGGATAAGAAACCTACTGCGTCTCAAGGCATACGGCGACTATCACGACCGCTACGGCCAGATACTCGAAGGCGTGGTGGACTCACGCGAGGCCGACCTGGTCGAAAGCGAGCGTCTGTACCGCTCGACGTTCGAGGCGGCGCCCGTTGGGATCGCCCACGTCGCCCTGGACGGGCGATGGTTGCGCGTCAATCAGCGTCTTTGCGACCAACTTGGATATGCACACGAGGACTTGGAGATTATTGCCATTCAGGAGCTCCTGCAATCGGAGGACGCCGACGAGGCCGAGCTGTTTCGCCGAATGGTCGCTGACACGCTCGACCGCCACGTGATCGATGAAAAGCGATATCGGCGGCGCAATGGGACCTTCATGTGGGCCAGGGTCAACATGTCCATCCATCGTAACGCTGCCGGTCAGGCCCAGCAGTTCATCTTGGTCATCGAAGACATCACAGAGCGGAGAATACTCGAGGCGCACATTCAGCAAGCGAATAAACTGGACGCGATCGGGGGACTGGCCGCGGGAATCGCCCACGATTTTAACAACCTCATGTCGGTTGTCCTCAGCTACAGCGAGCTCCTCGCCGGGGACCTGAAGCAGGGCGACCCGATGCGGGACGACCTCGATCAGATCGGAATAGCGGGGCGACGCGCCGTGGACCTCACCCGTCAATTGCTCGCATTCAGCCGGCAGCAGGCATTGCAGCCAAAGATCATAGATCTTAGGGAAATCGTAGGAGGCATGGAGAAAATGCTCGGGCGCCTCATCGGTGAAGACGTGGAGCTGATTGCCACGGTCACCCCCGCGCTCGGAAGGATAATGGTCGATCCCGGACAGATGGAACAAGTCGTCATGAACCTCGCGGTCAACGCTCGTGATGCGATGCCAGCCGGTGGCAAGCTCACCATCGAGACCGCCGACGTCGTCCTCAACGAGACCTATGCCTCGAAGCACGTGGGCGTGAAGCCCGGGCCACACGTCTTGTTGACGGTGAGCGACACCGGAACTGGAATGGACGAGGTAACGCAGGCTCGTATGTTCGAGCCTTTCTTTACCACGAAGGAGGCAGCAAAAGGCACGGGGCTCGGGCTCGCCACCGTATTCGGGATCGTACGTCAGAGCGGCGGCACGATTGCTGTCGACAGCGAGCTCGGCAAGGGAACGACGTTCAGAGTTTACTTTCCGACGATAGACCGCGCGGTGATTGTTCGCGGTTCAATGCCTCCCCAGGACCGTCGCACGCTCCGTGGTTCCGAGACGATCCTCCTTGTCGAAGACGACGAGCACGTTCGCATTCTGGCTCGCACGATTCTCCGCAAGTACGGATACAACGTGCTCGACGCTCATAGTGGCGGCGACGCGCTCCTACTGTGTGAGCAGCACGATTCGGTGATCCATCTTCTCGTGACCGACGTAGTGATGCCCAGGATGAGCGGACCGCAGTTGGCCGCGCGGCTTCTTTCCCTCCGACCGGAGATGAAAGTGCTCTACATCTCGGGCTACGAAGGCGATGGGGTGATGCGCCACGGTATTGTCGACCCTGCGGTCCAGCTGTTGGAGAAGCCCTTCACACCTGAAATGCTCGCTCGCAAAGTTCGAGAGGTGCTCGGCGCGCCGCGCATGAGCCTCGCGCCGGGAATGTGAAACCGCGGGAGCTGGTGTTTTCGGCAATGGGTGCATGGACGCCGCCCGGACCGCCGACGTCGGGGACTACGCTTACCGTGCTCGTGCCTGCGGCGAGCGCCGTCGTAGTTCACGGTCACTAGAGACCCCGCGCCGCGGTCCGCCGCGTCGCCCGGCCTCCCCTTAAACACCATGCGTCAATAGCCAACGCCTACGTAGCAGAAGCACATCGACGCCGGAACGGCTCACGCGAACGCTGGACCTTACCCGTGCCCCCGCGTGAGCTGTCTGATGGCGTCCGGCTTCTGCCTTACGTGACGACGCCAGCCATTGGAGGAGGGACGCGCGCGTCTTCCGCCGCAGCCTCCCTTTGCGGTGGGGATGTTACCGGCACGCCACGGACACCCTCGAACGAGGGCTTGTCCGACCTCTATCGCGCCTGGTTCGATCAAGTCGTCCGATGGCTGCGTGCACTGGGCGCGCCCAAGGCAGACCTCGAGGACCTGGCACAGGAAGTTTTTCTCGTCACGCGCCGCCGCCTCGAAGAGTTCGATGGCCGCAACACCGCTGGTTGGCTTTATCGAATTGCCAGTGGACAGCTGCGTCAGCATCGTCGTCGTTCGTGGGTCCGAGCCCTATCCCGGCACCGCGACGCTTCGGAACTGGACGAGCTCCCCACCGCGCGAGCGAGCGCACTGTCCGAGGTGGAGACCGCACAAAGGGTGCAGTTGCTGCTGCAGCTTCTCTCGCACATGAGCGAAAAGCGGCGTGTGGTGTTTCTATTGTTCGATGTGCTCGGACATGACGGCGGCGAGATCTCGAACATTCTCGATGTCCCGATCAACACCGTAAAAACTCGGCTTCATCACGCTCGCAAGGACTTTTCCAGGTTGCTCGCGGAGCATAGGGCAATCCACCCAGCGGATTTGTGACGGGACGCCGCCTTTTCACACATGCCAGCGACGCAATCGAGATCCATCCAACCGGTTTTGACACAACGATCCATTTCCACGAATCCGCTGCGGTATTCATGTGTAGGGACATCGGCGCTTCTTACAGCTCGGGTTGAATCATGCCGCCAGGAAGGCATTTCCTTCATTTGCCCCGTCCGAACGCCATTCGCATTGAACCATTAGATGAACTCAAGCCCTTACATCATCATTGAAGAAGCACGTCCTTTCGGAAGAGGCTCGCATGACCAAACAAGCACGCCTTCCCATCGCCCGAAGCAAACTGTACGCGTCGATTTCCATGCTATGGGTTCTTGGCGCGTCAGGCTGCATGGGACAAGTGGGCGATACCTCGGGGGCGGGCTCCGACATGGGCTCGGGCTCTGGGGTGCAGGGGGGCTCTGGTGGAGGATCAGGCTCGAGCGGTGCCTCCGGCACCGGTGGGGGTTCGGGCGGCGGCAATACGTCGACAACAACCATTGGGACACCACCCTTCGCCGTCAGCGGTCAGGATGTGCGCCTGGCAGACGGTGACCCGACGACCGCCGCGTGTGCGACCAAGGGAGAGACGCTCGTCCCTTTTCGCGTGCTGACGCGACTCAATCGCGTCGAATACGACAACACGGCGCGGGATCTGCTCGGCGACACGTCGCACACCGCACTTTCGATGCTCCCCGCCGATTTCGGAGATGGGGCCTTCGACAACAACGCCGCCGCGTTGAACATCGACCCGTCCCTCTCATCCACGTACATGCAATTGGCCGAGGCCGTTGCGGAAAACGCGATGGCTCCCAATGGACCGGGACGTAGCCTCGTACTGACGTGCGGCACCACGGACGCTGGCTGCGCTCGGCAGGTGGCCAGCGGCT
>JALYHX010000829.1 GCA_030776305.1 Myxococcota bacterium | reverse complement strand
CTTTATTGGGGCCGGACGCGAGGCACTTCGCCGTCTTCTTCGGGCTCGACCACCGTCTCGGGTGGACCGCTGTCGGGGGGGGGCGCGCTTGTTCTGAAAGGATACTTCTGATGCGAGAGCTTATCTTTGGGGTCACTCGGCCGGTCGCCGTGGTGGCGCTCGTCTCCGCGGTCACGGCCCTCGCCGGAGTCGTCGCCTGCTCGCTGATCGTCAGCAACGGTCTCCCTCCGTACATGTGCTCGCCGAGAGAAGGCAACAGCGTGTGCCCCACCGATCAAATTTGCGCCCCCACGGCAGGAGCGGTGGCCCAGTTTCGATGCTGCGATCCCCACGCGCCCGGGTGCACGGCCGATAGCGAGGGGGGCAATGACATGATGGGTGACGACGGCGGGATGTCGGGGGACGTCAGGACCGGCGACGCAATGGACGCGGAGGTTTTGAGCGACGCGGACTCCGGCACAAACGACGGCCTCGTTCCCTGCAGAGGATTGGGCTGTCGGTGCACGACGACAGCGAACTGCCCAGCCAGTTTTGCGTGCGTGGACAAGGTGTCCATCACGGCGGACATTTGGGCCGCGTGGATCGATGCGGGCGGCATCAACGACGCCGGAGGCTTCTGCGCGGAAACATGCTGCACCTCGGGCGATTGCGACTTGGGCGACGGCGGCAGTGCGACCGTCTGCTTTGGAACCGGTGCCGGGGGTAACTACTGCGTGCCACCCAGCTGGCTCGGCGACCGATCTGCGATCGGGATCGCGGGCGGCGGCGCGTCTTGTGGCGACGATGCCAGCGCCGACGCCGCCACCGTGTGCCGTTCTGGCCTTTGTCTCGACTCCGGTGTTTGTGCGGACACCTGTTGCTCGACGCGTCTTTACAAGACCGAGTGCTCGGGGAGCGGTTGCCGGTTCGGCGCCTTTCCCGGTGCCGGTTTCGACAATCATCAGGCAGCCAACTGCGCAGTACCCATCGGCAGCGACTTGGGCACATCGCCATGCATGTCGAATGACCAATGTCGCAGCAATCTGTGTCTTGGATTCGGCGGTTTCGGAGGTATGGGCAGTTGCCGCGATGCCTGCCGGCTTCCCGCGGATTGCCCGGCGAACCCTCGGTCGCAACCAACGACGTGCGGGTACGTGCAGCCAAACCCACCGGACGCGGACCTGGTCGCCGCGTGCATGGCGGGCGGTCGCGTAGGCGATGCCGGCGACGGGATGCCGTGCCGCTCTTCGGGTGAATGTGCACAGGGCTATTGCGCCCAAAACGGCCCGCAGGGCGTTTGCATCGCGGTGTGCTTCGCGGACAGCGACTGTCCGCAGCCCGAACGCTGTCGTCCCCAGACGGTCCAGCTGAGCGGCGGAACCTATTCCGTTCTCGCGTGTGGGATGTAGCTCTTCGCTTCGCTCGGGCGTGCGCAACCTCCGTCTTTTCGTCCGCTCCCTCGCTTCGCTCGGGCGTGCGGACTAGAAAGGGAGGCCATGTCTCGCTATCGCGCCCTGTTCCGCTGTTTTGCGGGCTGCGGCGGAGAGTTTCCGCTGACTCAGCCGCTTTACCGCTGTCCCACATGCGACGGATTGCTCGAGGTCGCCCACGACATCGAGGCACTCCGCGATCGCGGCGCTCTTGCGTGGAGGAAGCTCTTCGACGACCGTTGGATGCGCACACAATGGCCTTACGGCTCCGGCGTGTGGGGGAAGCGCGAATGGGTCGCGCCCGACGTCCCCGACGAGTGCATCGTATCCACCAGTGAAGGTGGAACCAACATCTTCTGGGCAGATCGGCTCGGCCGCGAGATCGGACTCAACGAGCTATGGATCAAGCTCTGCGGCAACTCGCATACTGGCAGCTTCAAAGACCTGGGGATGACCGTCCTGGTGAGCGTCGTGAGGCAGGCCCTCCACGAAGGCGCGCTCACGACGCGCGTCCTCTGCTGCGCGAGCACCGGGGACACGAGCGCTTCGCTGGCTGCCTACGGGGCGGCAGCGGGATTGCCCGTCGCGGTGCTCTTGCCGCGCGGGATGATCTCCCCGGCTCAACTGGTGCAGCCCCTCGCTCACGGCGCTCGAGTATTCGCGCTCGAAACGGACTTCGACGGATGCATGGACGTCGTCAAGGAGCTCGCGCGTCGACGCCTCGTGTACCTCGCAAACTCCATGAATCCCCTGCGGATCGAGGGGCAGAAGACCGTGTCCATCGAAATCGTGCAGCAATTCGACTGGGAATCGCCGGACTGGATCATCTTGCCGAGTGGAAACCTCGGGAATGCCGCCGCGCTCTACGCGGGCTTCAAGATGATGCTCGAACTGGGTCTGGTGGCGCGCATGCCGCGTCTGTGCATCGCGCAAGCGGCTCGGGCCAATCCCATGTATCGCGCGTTCGTCGCCGGGACGGGAGTCGTAACGCCCATCCGGGCGGAGCCCACATTGGCGAGCGCCATTCAGATCGGAAACCCGGTCAGCGCACCACGTGCGATGGCGGCCCTTCGGGCGATGAACGGAGTGGTCGAGCAGGCGACAGAGAACGAGCTGGCCGAGGCGTGCGCGCGCGCCGATCGAACGGGCCTCTACACCTGCCCACACACCGGCGTCGCGCTCGCCTGCCTATTCAAGCTCCGCGCGCAAGGGCTCATCGAGCCCCACCATCGAGTCGTCGTCGTTTCCACGGCAAACGGCTTGAAGTTCACGGAGTTCAAGCTCGCGTATCACGAGCTGCGACTTGCGGGGATCGACGCACACCGCGCAAACGTCCCGGTTATCATGGAGCCTGACATCGAGCGCGTCGCACTCGCCATCGAGGCGATGGCCAGCGCGGCGCATCCGAACGAAACGCGTACACGACCGTCTCCGCGCAGCTAGGGAGTGTCTTCAAAGTTGAGCCACGCCCTATCATCCGCTCCGGACTATCCACCGTCGTCGGCGTCTGCGGCCGATTCGGCGCCGTCATCGGCGGCATCGATGCTGCCGTCGAGCCCCACCTCGGCCGACGCGTCTGCGCTGCCTTCGCTTCCGACGTCCACGGCCAGCACGTCGATCGCAACGTCGACGCGTACGTCCGTGAGCGCGTCCAGCGGCGCGTCGATTCCGGCGTCCGCCGAGGTTTCTGCTAGGGCATCGGCAGCCCCCCCGTCAGGGGTAGTCTCTGCCGGTGCGTCTGCGCTCGCCCCGTCGTCGGCCGCGTCCACCGTGGCGTCGGCGGCCGCATCTGCGAGAGCATCCTCCTGACTCATCGCATCGGCAAGGGTGGCGTCGGAACTCCCTCCGCCGTCCGGGCCAGGGATGAGGGTCCGATCGAATTGGACCAGTAGCTCGCAGCCCGGCAACGCCGCCAAGGCGACCGCTGCCATTGCCGCTGCCAAACCCCACGTCATCGAGCGCGTCGCGTTCATCGTGATCCTTTTCATATGGTCCTATCCGATGCCTTAGAACCGCACCAAGAAGCCCGCGCCGCCCGAGCGCGGGCCAACCCACGGCACCGGCGTCACGGCGACACCCTCTGCTTTTGTGTTTTTCACTTTGGTGGCCGCTGCCGTTACCGGTGGAGTCGCCGGCTCGTCTTTGGTCAAGAACAATACGGCACTCGTCACCCCGAAGGTCAGCGCGACGCCGAAGGCCATGTCCGCAATCAGGGCGTGCGTGTCCCCGTTGTCGGCCGTCGTCGTGGTTGGGTTCGCATCGAAGTCCCGCTTGTCGTTCAGCGCCAAGACGCCGAAGACCGTGCCAACCCCGGCCGCAGCGACCGCCAGGCCACCCGTCACGAACGCCGGCACCTTGCTGCGCGGTTGCGGGGGAGGTGGTGACGCCGGGAGAGAGGCGGGCAGCGGCACGGTAGTCTCCTGCGGTGGTGGCGTCGGAGGCGGAGGCTCGGGATCGAGATCGGCCATTACGCCTTGCGTAGACGCAAAGGAGACGTCGATCTGCTTTTCGGTCGCCATTCGGCCCGGCTCGGTGAGCTTGATCGTGTGGGGACCCGGACTGAGCTCTACGTCCG